>NZ_JBCLVN010000030.1:0-63295 GCF_039548315.1 Cellulomonas olei | reverse complement strand
CAGCAGCCGCTGGGTGTACGGGTGCTGCGGGGACGAGAAGATCGCCGCGGAGTCGCCGTGCTCGACGACCTCGCCGTCCTTCATGACGACGATCGAGTCCGCCATGTCGGCGACCACGCCCATGTCGTGCGTGATGAGGACGATGCCGGAGTTGATGCGGTGCCGCAGGTCCCGCATGAGCTTGAGGATCTCCGCCTGCACCGTCACGTCGAGGGCCGTGGTCGGCTCGTCCGCGATGAGCAGCTTCGGGTCGCAGGCGAGCGACTGGGCGATCATCGCGCGCTGACGCTGGCCGCCGGAGAGCTGGTGCGGGTAGGAGTCGAACCGGCGCTCCGGCTCGGGGATCTCCACGAGGCGCAGCAGCTCGATCGCGCGCTCCTTGGCGGCGGTCGGGCCCATCTCGAAGTGGGTGCGCAGCGTCTCGACGATCTGGAACCCGATCGTGTAGACGGGGTTCAGGGCCGTCATCGGCTCCTGGAAGATGACCGCGATCTCCTTGCCGCGGATCTTGCGCAGGGCGCCGTTCGGCATGCCGATGAGCTCGCGCTCGCCGAGCTTGGCGGACCCGGTCGCGCGGCCGTTCTGCGGCAGCAGGCCGAGCAGCGCCATCGACGACTGCGTCTTGCCGGAGCCCGACTCGCCGACGATCGCCAGGACCTCGCCGGGGCGCACGTCGTAGTTCACGTGCTTGGCGGCGGGGAACCACGCGCCGTCCACGTAGAAGTCCACGCCGAGGTCGCGCACGCTCAGCACCGGGGTGGTCTCCGGTGCGGTCGTGCCGTGGGAGGTGTCGATGGCCACGGTTCAGTGTCCTTCCTGCACCGGCAGCGTGCCGGTGCACCATGACGGCGCGGTCCGGGACCGGGCGTCTGGGAGCATGAGGCCATGGGCCCCACGCATGTCTTCCGTTCGGGCTTCGGCCGTGTGCTGACCGGCGCGGCCGCCGTCGCGGCGGTGGCCGCGGGCGTCAGCGTGGTCGCCACCGACGGCGCGCAGGCGCTGCTCGCCTACGGTCCGTGGCTGGTGCTGGCCGTGGTGCTGGTGGCGGCGACCTTCTGGCTGCCGCAGGTGGAGGTCAGCGACGCGGGCGTCGAGGTCCGCAACGTGTGGTCCACGGTGCGGGTGCCCTGGCCGGCGTTCCGCGGCGTCGAGGCCGGCTTCTCCCTGGAGGTGCGGTCCGTGTCCGGCACGGTGAGCGCCTGGGCGGCACCCCGGTCGAGCGGCACCGCCGCCCGGCTGTCCCGCGGCCGACGCGACGCGACCCCGCTGCCCGGCGGCGAGCCCGGCACCGTGCTGCGTCACCACGGCACCGCTGAGACCGCGGCCCGCGCCGTCGCCGAGCGGTACTCCGCCCTGCGCGACGCCGGCCACCTCGAGGGAGCCGACGCGGCCGTCGCGGCCGGCGTGGTGCCGACGCGCCGGCTGCACGTCCGCACGCTCGCGGCGGTCGCGGTGCTCGTCGCCGTCGGCGTGGCCGGGCTGCTGCTGGGCTGACAGCGGCCCGGGCCGGGGTGCGTCCACCGGGTCGACCTCAGCTGCCGAGGCCGTTGCCGCGGCCCTGGATCTGCAGCGGCACGACGGGCTCGCGCGAGGCCGCGGCCTCGGCGCGCGCCATCTTGCGCGCGGACGGGATGCGCTTCTGGCGCGGGTCGAACGCGTCGCGCAGGCCGTCGCCGATGAAGTTGACGCTCAGCGCGATGACCACGATGAACAGGCCCGGCCACCAGAACAGCCACGGCCGGGTGGCGAAGGCGCTCTGGTAGTCGCTGATCAGGCGGCCGAGCGACACCTCCGGCGGCGTGATGCCGAAGTGGATGTACGACAGCGCCGTCTCGAGCAGGATCGCCTGGCTCATGAGCAGCGTGGTGCTCACGATGATCACGCCGATCGCGTTCGGCAGGATGTGCTTGAAGATGATCCTCCGCGTGCTGGCGCCGGCGACGCGCGCGGCGTCGACGAACTCGCGCTCGCGCAGCGACAGGAACTCGCCGCGCACCAGGCGCGCCAGGCTGGGCCACAGGATCAGGCCGAGGGCGAAGGCGAACACCAGGCCCGAGACGCCGCCGGCGAGCTTGCCGACGACCGCGCCGATGACGAGCGCCGGGACCGTGATGAACAGGTCCGTGGTCCGCATGAGGAACGTGTCGGTGCGCCCGCGGTAGAACCCGGCGAGCGAGCCGACGAGCACGCCCACGGCGCAGGACACGACGCCGATGATGAACATGACCATCAGCGAGGTCTGGATGCCCTTCATCACCTGGGCGAACATGTCGCGGCCGATCTCGTCCTGGCCGAGCGGGTGCTCGCCGATCGCGAAGCCGGTGCCGCCGAGCCACGTGGGCATCGAGAGGGTCGGGCTGCCCCCGGGGTTGGTGATGTTCTGCGGGTCCGGCGCGCCGGTGTACTTCCACCAGCCCGGGACGGGGCCGAAGCCCACGGAGCTGAACGCGAGCAGGACGACCAGGATCAGCACGCCGAGGCCGATCATCGCGCCCTTGTGACGGAAGAACCGGCGCCGGACGATCTGCCCCTGGGACAGACCCGCGACCTCCTGGAGCTCGATCGCGTTCTCGAGGTGCTCCGTCGGCTGGTCGCCGGCGGACGGGGGGGTGGGGTTCTGGGTGCTCATGCGTCCAACCGGATCCGGGGGTCGACGACCGCGTAGATGATGTCAGCGACGACGTTCGCGATGATCGCGAGGGCCGCGGTGATGAACAGGTAGGCCATCACCGGGTCCATCTCGGCGTTCTGCAGCGACTGCACGAACAGCTGGCCCATGCCGGGCCGCGCGAACACGGCCTCGGTGATGATCGCGCCGCCGATGAGGGTGATGACGTCGATGGGGACGACCGTGGCCAGCGGGATCAGCGTGTTGCGGAACCCGTGGCGGACCACGACGAGCCGCTCCGGCAGGCCCTTGGCGCGCGCGGTGCGGATGTAGTCCTGGTTCATCACCTCGAGCATGCTCGAGCGCGAGTACCGGGTGTACGCCGCGAACGCGATGAGGATCAGCGTGAGCGTCGGCAGGATCAGGTGCGTGAACGAGTCGAGCGTCTGCACCCAGTAGTTGCCGCCGAGGTTGGGGGTGCGGTCGCCGAACGTCGGGATGGGCCGGCCGCTCAGGGCGTTGAAGTACGGCACCCAGACCTTCATGACCTGGTCGACGAAGATCAGCGCGCCGACGACGATCGCGGTGATCGCCCCGGCGCGGGCGGAGATCCCGCGGTCCGGGCCGCCGAACAGCATGCCGATGCCCCAGCCGACCGCCAGCGTCACGAGCGCGAGGCCGGCGATCAGCAGGTGCGACTCGTCGACCGACTTGAAGAACGACTGCATCGGGAAGTACAGGGCGACGCCCAGCAGCGCGACCGTCAGCGTGGTGAACAGGGCGCGGCGGTTCTCGAGGCCCGCGGACACCATCGTCACGGCGAGGGCGGTCCCGATGCCGAGCACCAGCAGCAGCGCCGGGCCGATCTGGGGGCGGGACCACCAGTCGGTGAGCTGCAGGTAGGCGAGCATCGCGAAGGTCGCGGCGGTGGCGATGCCGAACGTCTGCGCGCGCCGGCGGGCCGAGCCGCCGATCGCCAGCATCCACACGACGCCCGCGACGGCCGCGAGGGCGATCAGCACCGGCCAGGCGATGGTCGGGTCGCGCAGGAAGTCGTTGAAGCCGATGGCGCCCCACTGCTTGAGCAGCACCGCGACCCAGAACGAGGGCAGCGAGTACAGCAGGAACGACACGAAGATGATGAGGTAGTCGAACGCGCTGTACTGACGCAGCGCGCTGACGATGCCGACGAACACGCCGAGGAGCAGCGCGAGGAACGTCGCGGCGGTGACCAGCTCGAGCGTCGAGCCGATCGCGTCGCCGATGAGCGGCCTCACATCCTGGCCCGTGCGCCAGGCGACGCCCCAGTCACCGGTGACGAAGTGGCCGATCCACTGGAAGAACCGGATGACCACGTTGGTCTCGAGGTCGAGCTGCGCGATGCGCGCTTCCATGAGCTGGGCCTTGTTCGGCGCCGTGCTCTCGCGGAGGTCCTGCAGCGGGTCGACCGCGGCGTTGACCAGGATGAACATCAGGAACAGAGCCACGAACAACGTGGCCAGCCCCGCCAGGAAGCGGCGCCAGAGGAATCTCAGCACGGGGAGGGGACCTCGCTCACGGAAAGGATGCCGCGGACGAAGAGGGATCCTAGCCTCACGTCCGCACGTGCCCGTGACCCGGGTCGGGTCCGAGCACGCGAAGAGCGCCGGGCGGGGGTGCCTCGGCGCCCTTCGGTGTGGTTCTGGGTGGCCGCCCCGCCGACGCCTCGCGGGGAGGCGCCGGCGGGACGTGCCGGGTCGTGCGCTGGGTGGGTCAGCTCGCCGAGGCGGCCGAGCCCGGGGTCCAGTTCCAGAAGCCCGCGAAGATCGTCGGGTTGATCGAGATCTTCGAGATCCCGTCGATCTTCTCCGGGTTCCAGGCGGTGACGCCCGGGAACTGGAACAGGGTCACGCCGAAGGCGTCGTCGACCAGGTGCTTCTCGATCTGGCCGAGCAGCTCACCCTGCTCGTCGGGGTCGGTCGCGACCTGGAGCTCGTCGAACAGCGAGTCGACCTCCGGGTTCGAGTACCCGTAGAAGTTGTTCGTCGCGTCGGTCCGGTAGTTGGCGTCCGACTCCGTCACGGCCGTGGACTGCGACTGCCAGCCGAACAGGGCCGCGTCGTAGTAGGAGGTCGCGTTGGACAGGTCGGTGCCCCAGTCGGCCTGGACCTGGTACGGGGTGACCGTGATGCCGGCCTCCGCCGCGGACGCGGCGATCAGCTGGAACTCGTTCTGGCGCCGGGTGTTCTCCGGGTCGAAGAGCAGGCGGACGTTGACCGCCGGCACGCCGGCCTCGGCGAGCAGCGCCTTGGCGCCCTCGATGTCGACCTCGCCGTACTGGGCGTCCTGGCCGGAGGCCTCGGAGACGGCGTCGTAGTTCGGCGAGCCGGGGACCACGGTGTAGGAGCTGCGCACCTGGGCGTTCTCGTTCAGCGGCTTGATGAGCGAGTCGACGATGTCCTGGCGCGGGATCGTCTTGAGGAACGCCTGGCGGACCTTGAGCGCCTTGTCGGCGTCGCCGCCGTAGGTGGCCGGGTCGAACGGGCCGCCGTTGGCGAACTGCAGGTCGACGTGCTCGTAGGTGCCCTCGTCGGAGGTCTCCACCTTCAGGCTGTCGATCGCCTGGATCGCCTCGAGGACGTCCGCGGTCGACTGCGGGCTGATGAGGTCGACCTCACCGTTCTGCAGCGCCTGGACCTGACCCATCGGGTCGCCGTTCCAGCGGACCGTGACGGTGCCGATCGACGCCTTGTTCGCGCCCTCGTAGGCCTCGTTGGCCTTGAGCGTCATGTACTGGTCCTTGACGAAGTCCGTCATGACGTACGCGCCGTTGGACAGGTACAGGTTCGCGTCGTCCGGGAGCTCGGTGTAGTTGAAGTCGGTGCTCCAGACCTTGGCGATCTTGGAGAGCGTGTCGACGTCGTTGTTGAGGATCGCGTCCTGCACGGCCTGCGTGGCGGCCTCGGCGTCCGACTCGTCCAGCGCGCGCTGACCGACGACGTGCGACGGCAGCGTGGGCGCCGTCATGCAGGTCTCCCAGTCCGCGAACGGCTTGGTGTAGGTGAACGTGATCGTGCTGCCGTCGATCTCGGGAGTCTCGATCAGGGCGGCGCACGGCGAGGCGGCGTCGAAGTAGACACCGGCGTCCAGGGCGTCCTGGTTCGAGATGTTGCCCTCGTCGTCGTACTCGGCCTCGACGTTGTTGAACGTGCCGCTCTGGGCCGCCCACTCCAGGAGGAAGTCGGTCGGGGAGACCGCGACGCCGTCGGACCACTTCGCGGTGTCCGCGAAGGTGTACTCGATGGTCAGCGGGTCGTCCGAGGTCTTCTCGTACGTGCCGAACGACTCGTCCGGGACCAGGTTGAGCTCCTGGTCGTAGTAGTTGAAGCCGGCCTTGGTGAGGTACGTGATGACCGAGTTGGCCGTCGCGTTACCCGTGATGCTGTTCTGGTTGTACGAGTAGAACGGCTGGTTCCAGGCGATGTTCACCGAGGTCTCGGTGTTGATGCCCGAGTCGTCGGTGGTGTCGTCGCTGCCGGAGTCCGAGCAGGCCGTCAGCGCGAGGGCGCCGGCCGCAGCGATGGAGACCGCAGCGGCGGCCTTTCGTGTGATCCTCAATGTTCCTCCTGAGAAGGTGGCGCTCGGCCTCCGGCCCCTGCGCCGCGGCCGTCACCGGCTCGCGCAGGGCGGACGCACGCTCCCGCCATGGATGGGGACACGCTAGTGGCGTTGAGACGGACATATCGGACACCCCCGAGGTGGGGGGCTGATCGTTACCGGATCGATACTGAGTAGTAGTGTCCAGCATTCAAGACGGAACACGTGCGTAACGTCCCGGAAACATCGGGATCGCGACCGCACCGCCCCGCGCAGGTGCGCGCCGGGGCTCCTCCGCCCAGCGCCGGGGCGACCGGGTGTGCTATGAGCACCCGCGCGACAGGCCCCGGACGGCGCCGGGCCTACCGCTCCCCCGCACCGGCCGGGGGCTCCCAGCCGCCCTCCTCGCGGACACCCCGCGCGATCCGCCGCCCGATCTCGCGCAGCTGCCGGACCTGCGCCGAGGTCAGCCGGTCGAGCACCAGCCGGTGCACCGTCTCCACGTGACCGGGTGCGGCGTCGGCGACGACGCGGCGCCCGGCGTCGGTGAGGGACGCCAGCGTGTAGCGGCCGTCCTGCGGGTCGGGGCTGCGGCGCAGCCAGCCGCGCGCCTCCAGGCGGGCCGCCGCGCGCGACAGCCGGGACAGCGTGCTGTTGGCGTAGCCGGCGAGCACGCTCATGCGCAGCGTCCCGGCGTCGGCGCGGCTCAGCGCGTACAGCACGCCGTACTCGAAGTGCGTCAGACCCGCGTCCCGCTGCAGCTGGGCGTCGAGCGCCGGGGGCAGCCACTCCAGGACGGTGGCCAGGGCCGACCACGCCTCGAGCTCGGTGCCGGACAGCGCGCGGGGGGTGCCGGGATCCGTCATGCCCCGCACCCTAGCCGCCCCGGTTGACTTGCTCAGGCAAGTCATCGCCGCCTACCGTCACTTTCCTGAGCACGTGAACCTCACGGTGCGGGACGGAGGAGGACGACATGGATCTGCAGCTGACCGGCCGGAGGGCGTTCGTCAGCGGGTCGACCCAGGGCATCGGCCACGCGATCGCGCGGGGCCTGCTGGCCGAGGGGGCCGAGGTGGTCGTCAACGGGCGCGACGCCGGGCGGGTGCGGGCGGCCGTCGCCCGGCTGCGCGACGCCGCCCCGGGGGCCGTCGTGTCCGGCATCGCGGCCGACCTCGCCGACGCCGCGCAGGTGGAGCAGCTGCTGGACGAGCTCGGCGAGCTCGGCGACGTCGACGTGCTGGTCGCCAACGCCGGCGTCTTCGACGTGGCCCCGTTCGACCGGCTCACCGACGCCGACTGGCAGCGCCACCTCGACCTCAACGTCATGAGCGCCGTCCGCCTGACCCGCCGGCTGCTCGGCCCCATGCTCGGCCGCGGGTGGGGCCGCGTCGTGCTCATCAGCAGCGAGTCCGGGGTGGACGTCCCGGCCGACATGACCCACTACGGCGTCACAAAGGCCGCCCTGCTCGCGCTGGGGAACGGCCTGGCGAAGACCACCCGCGGGACCGGGGTCACGGTCAACACCGTCCTCGGCGGGCCGACGTGGTCCGACGGCGTCGCCGCGACCGTGGAGCAGATCGCCGGCAGCCAGGGCGTGCCGGCCGGCGAGCTCCGGGCGTCGCTGGCCGCCGCCCGCACCACGTCGCTGCTGCAGCGGTTCATCGAGCCCGAGGAGATCGCCCGGCTCGCGGTGTACCTGGCCAGCCCGGTGTCGTCGGCCACGAACGGCGCCGCCGTCCGTGCGGACGGGGGCGTGCTCACGACGTTGCTGTGAGCCGCTCGACCGCGTCCGGGCGCCTCACGGTCCGCGGCGCCCGGGGCGGTCAGGCCCGACGGGACGCGGTGATCGTGAACTTCGGGTTCCGCGCGACCTGCCGGGTCGGGCCGACCGCCTCCCGCAGCGCCGGCCGGTAGCCGAGCCCCGAGTTCCACACGCACCACAGCTCGCCGCCCGGGCGCAGCACCCGTGCCGCCTCCGCGAACAGCCCGCGGGCCACCCCGTCGTGCACCGCGGCGCCGACGTGGAACGGCGGGTTCAGCAGGACGAGGTCCGCGCTCGCGTCCGCGATCCCGGCGGTCCCCCGGGCGCGCCGGACGCGGACGCGCTCCCCCAGCCCGTTCGCCGCGACGGTCGCCCGGGCGGACGCGACGGCCGCCGCGGACTCGTCGGTGGCCACGACCTCGACGCCCGGGCGCGCGGTGGCCAGCGCGGACGCCAGCACACCGGTGCCGCAGCCGAGGTCGACGGCGGTGCGGGCGTCCGGCACCGCACCGGCCAGGTGCTCGACCAGGAACCGCGTCCCGATGTCGACGCGCGCACCGGCGAACGCCGCACCGTGCGCGCAGACCGTCAGGCCGAGGTCGTCGTGCCGCGCGGTGACCGGCCAGGCGGCCGCGCCCGCGGAGGAACGGGGCTCCGCGGCGTGCAGCACCCGGGCCTTCTGCCGCCCGCGGCTGGCCCGCACGACGCCGAAGTGGCGGGCCAGCACCTCGTTCATCGCCCGGGACATGTGCTTCTCCCGGCCCGCGGCGACCACCGCGACCGCCGGGTCGGCGTGCCGCGCGACGAGCCCGGCCACCTCGTCCAGCGCGTCGAGCGACCGCGGCAGCAGGAGCAGCACGACCCGCGCCCCGGACACGAGCTCCGGGCCGAGCCCGGCGAGCGACCGGAACGCGTCCGCGCCGCCGAGCCGCGCGGCGTTGCCCGCCAGCGCGAGCTCGCCCGTGAGCCGGTCGGTGTGCGCGCGGACCCCGCTGAGGCCGAACCGGTCGGCCGCCCCCAGAGTCACCGCGCCGTACCGGTCGCCGACCACCACGACCGTCCCGGGCACGGCCCCGTCGAGCAGCGGCGCGGCCTCGTCGAGGAGCAGCCGGTCCGCGGCGTCCACCGCGACCAGGTCGGGCGCGGGGATCTCGGGGTCGCAGCGCAGCGCGGCGAGCAGGGCCTCGGTCACGCGGTCCACGGGTTGACGAGATCCACACCGGTGCCGTCGAAGTCCCTGACGTTCCGGGTGGCGCACGTGGCTCCGTGCGCCAGGCAGATCGCCGCGATCTGGGCGTCAGCGGTGTGGATCGGCCGACCCGCCCGCTCGCGCGCGGCGAGGACGTCCGCGTACTGCTCGGCGGCTGCCACGTCGAACGGCAGGATGGCTCGGGTCGCGCGATAGGGCTCCAACGCGTCGTGGAGCATCCCGGCGAGCGCGGTGCGGCGCTGCCCGTCGGGGAGCCGACGGACCCCGGCGAGCAGCTCGGCGAGCGTCACGGCAGCGATCGCGACCTCCCCGGTCAGCCCTTCGAGCCAGGCCACGACCCGCGCCTCGGGCTCGGGCCGGAAGACCTCCGAGATGACGTGGGTGTCCAGCACGATCATTCGAGGTCCACCGCCCGGGCGTCGTCGCTGCGCTCCGGCACGACGAGGCCCTCGACGCCACCGACCTGACGGGCCGCCCGGAGGAGGGCCACACCGATGTGGGGGCGGCGAGCAGCCCTGGTGAGGATGTCGCGCGCCTCAGCCTCCATGGACCGGCCGTGCTCCTTGGCCTGGGCGGCGAGCTGCTGCTTCACGGACTCGTCGAGCCCGCGGACGACGATGGTGGACATGCTGGCGACCTCCCTCCGAACTGCTAGCCCTGATGCTAGCAGTTCGTCGGTGCCGGCAGCCGGTCACACGTTGAAGCGGAACTCCACCACGTCGCCGTCGGCCATCACGTAGTCCTTGCCCTCGATGCGCGCCTTGCCGGCGGACCGGGCGGCCGCGACCGAGCCGGCCTCGACCAGGTCGTCGAACGAGATGACCTCGGCCTTGATGAAGCCCTTCTGGAAGTCCGTGTGGATGACGCCGGCGGCCTGCGGGGCCGTCCAGCCCTGCCGGATCGTCCACGCGCGCGACTCCTTCGGCCCGGCCGTCAGGTAGGTCTGCAGGCCGAGGGTGTGGAACCCGACGCGGGCGAGCTGGTCGAGGCCCGCCTCCTCCTGGCCGTTCTCGGCGAGCATCTCCTTGGCCTCGTCCGGCTCGAGCTCGACCAGGTCGGACTCGAACTTCGCGTCGAGGAAGATGGCGTCGGCCGGGGCGACGAGCGCGCGCAGCTCCTCCTGCATCGCGGTGTCCGCCAGGCCGGCGTCGTCGGTGTTGAAGACGTAGATGAACGGCTTGGCCGTCATGAGCTGCAGCGGGGCCAGGTCCGCGAGGTCGAGGCCGGCGGCCTTCGCGCCCTGGAACAGCGTCTGGCCCGTCTCCAGCACGGCCTGCGCGGCCTGGGCGGCGGCGAGCTCGGCCGGGTCCGCCTTCTTCGCGCGCACCTCCTTCTCCAGGCGCGGGACGATCTTCTCGAGCGTCTGCAGGTCGGCGAGGACGAGCTCGGTGTTGATCGTCTCGATGTCGTCGCGCGGCGACACGCGCCCGTCCACGTGCACGACGTCGGGGTCGGCGAACGCGCGCGTGACCTGGCAGATCGCGTCGGCCTCGCGGATGTTCGCCAGGAACTTGTTGCCCAGCCCCTCGCCCTCGCTGGCGCCCTTGACGATGCCGGCGATGTCGACGAACGACACGGTCGCGGGCAGGATCCGCTCGCTGCCGAAGATCTCCGCGAGCTTCTCGAGGCGCGGGTCGGGCAGCGGCACGACGCCGACGTTCGGCTCGATGGTGGCGAACGGGTAGTTCGCCGCGAGCACCTGCGCGCGGGTCAGGGCGTTGAAGAGGGTGGACTTGCCGACGTTGGGCAGGCCGACGATGCCGATGGTGAGTGCCACGGGCGACCATCCTAGGGGGCCGCGCGGCGGGCGGCCCGGGGCCGTGCACGCCGGAGCACGCGGCGCGGCGGGCCGGGGGCGGTCACGGGCCGCCACCGCGGGTCCCTCAGGCGAAGGAGCGCAGCGCCTGCAGCAGCTCCGGCGCCCGGCGGTCGTACTCCCGGGCGCCCATCCGGATCCCGCCGAGCAGCACCGCCACGCCGACGCCGGGGGCGACCACCACCGTGAGCGCCACGAGGACCGCGTTCCCGGTGAGCACGGCGGCGACCGCGAGCGCGACGCCCGGCAGGCACAGCGCCCCGAGGACGAGCATCCCGACCCACTGGGTCACCATCGTGGCGAACGACGACCCCTGCGGCGTCGTGAACGGGCTCTCCCCCGGCTTCGGCACCGGGTAGACGACGCGCGCCGAGAACACGCTCGCCGCACCCACGCCCGTGAGCAGGACGCCGACCGAGCCGGCGAGCACCGGCAGGGTCGCGCCCCACCGGCCGGAACCGGCGAGCACCACGACGTCCGTCACCAGCACCGCCGCGCCGCCCACGAGCAGGCCGGCCAGCGCCCGCCCCGCGCGGTCCACGCGGCCGTCGACGGGTGCGGCGACGTGCGTCCAGAACGCGGTGTAGTCGGACGACACGTCCGTCGACAGGGACCACCCCATGACGAACGCGACCAGCAGGCCCGCCCACAGCAGCGACGTGCCGCCCCGCCCGAGGAACCACAGCAGCAGCACCAGCACCGGCACCACGGCGACCGCGCCGGCGTAGCGGGCGTCGCGCACCCAGTACGTGAGGCAGCGCGCGGCCACCGCACCGGTCGGGGTGGCCGGCAGCCGCCCGAAGAACCCGAGCCCGGTGCTGCGCGCCGCGGGGCCGGCCCCCGGCGGGCGCACGAGCGCCGCGGCCATCGCCCGGTCCCACACCAGCGCACCGAGGGCGAGGGAGGCGCACGCCACCGCGAGCTTGCCCAGCGCGGCGAGCCACGCGCCGGCGGCGACGTCCGCCGCGAGCGCCCACGGCGCCCCGAGCGGCGTCCAGCCGACGACGACGGCCACCCCGGGGAGCGCGTCCGCGACGGCGCTCAGGCCCGCGGTGACGCCGATGATGATCGGTCCCGCGAGGATCAGGGGCACGAACGCCAGCACGGCCGCGACCTCGCGGAACCGCCGCCCGCTCACCAGCGGCGCCAGCAGGGTGGTGAGCGCCCGGGAGCCCACGACGCACAGCGCGACACCGAGCGCGGCGCCGACGAGGGCGGCGACGGCCGCGACCGGGGTGCGCCACCACACCAGGGCGGTCGCCGCCGAGACCACGGTCGTCGCGACGCCCGGCAGCCCGACCAGCCCGCCGACCGCCAGCCCCAGCAGCAGCGTCCGGCGCCGCACCGGGAACAGCCGGAACCGGTCCGGGTCCAGCGTGCTGTCCACGCCGAACGCCACGAGCGGCAGCAGCCACCACCCGGCGACCAGCAGGGTCCCGCCGAGCACCACGACCGTGCGGGCCAGCTCCTCGTCGCGCTGCACGCCGAGCGCGACGAGGCCGACCACCGCGAGCACCACCAGGAACGCCGTGTACGCGCCGCCGAGCACCAGCCCGACGACCCGCCACGTGCTCCGCCGCAGGCCGCCCCGCAGCAGCGACAGCTTCAGTCGGACGAGGTGTGCAACCACGCCAGCCCCTCCTCGCTGCGGCGGCCGCCGACCAGCTCGACGAAGCGGTCCTCCAGCGACTCCGCGCCGCGCACCTCGTCCACCGTGCCCTGCGCCAGCACCCGGCCGGCCGCGATCACGGCGACGTGGTCGCACATGCGCTGCACCAGGTCCATGACGTGCGACGAGACCACCACCGTGCCCCCGTCCGCCACGTACGACGCGAGGATGTCCCGGATGTTCGCCGCCGACACCGGGTCGACCGCCTCGAACGGCTCGTCGAGCACGAGCACGCGCGGGGCGTGGACGAGCGCGCACGCCAGCGCGATCTTCTTGGTCATGCCCGCGGAGTAGTCGACGACCAGCGTGTCCGCGTCCGCGGTCAGGTCGAACGCCCGCAGCAGGTCGGCGGTCCGGTCGCCGACCGTCGCCCGGTCGAGACCGTGCAGCAGCCCGGCGTACGTCACGAGCTGGGCACCGGTGAGGCGGTCGAACAGGCGGACCCCGTCGGGCAGCACGCCCAGCATCCTCTTGACGGGCAGCGGGTCGGACCACAGGTCGTGCCCCCGCACCACCACGCGGCCGAAGTCGGGGCGCAGCAGGCCGGTCGCCATCGACAGGGTCGTCGTCTTGCCGGCGCCGTTCGGGCCGACGAGGCCGTACAGCGAGCCGGCCGGCACCTCGAGGGAGACGTCGGCGACGGCGATCTTGGTGCCGAACCGCTTCCACAGGCCCTGGATGGACAGGGCGGGCGGGTGCGGGGCGGGCGCCGCGGGCGCGTGCGGGGAGGGCGCCGGCGGCGCGTCCGCCGCAGCGGCGTCCCCGGACGGGGCCGCGCCGTCGGGCCGGGCAGGGCTCAGGGGCTCGTCCGCGGTCATCGGCCCAGCATAGGAGGGGTGCGTGCCCGCCCGCCCGGCGTCCGCCGCCCGGTCCGGCACGCGGGTCCCGGGGCGTGTCGGTGGTCGCTGGCAGGCTGCGACGCATGACGGATCTCGCGCTCGTGGTCGCGCTCGCCGGCTCGCTGCTCGTCGGCGTGGCGGTGGGCTGGCTCGCCGCGGCCGGTCGCTCCGCGGCGCGGCTGCGGGCGGCGGAGGTGGAGGCCGCGCGGTGGCGGGCGTCCGCGGAGGTCCGCGGGGAGCTCGGCGGGACGGCCGGCGAGGAGCGGCAGGCGGACCGGTTCCGGGCGCTCGCCGCCGACGCGCTCGCCCAGAGCAGCGAGCAGTTCCTCGCGCTCGCGCACCAGAGCCTCGCCGCGCGGCACCAGGAGCAGTCCGGCGACCTGGCCCAGCGCGAGCAGGCGGTGCGGGCGCTGGTCGACCCGCTGGCGCGGACGCTCGACGCCGTGCGCACGGAGCTGCGCACCGCCGAGCAGGCCCGCGCGCAGGGCGACGCCGCCCTCGGCGAGCAGGTCCGGCAGATGCGCGAGGAGGCCGGGCGGCTGCGGGAGGAGACCGCGCGGCTCGTGACCTCGCTGCGGTCGTCGCAGGTGCGGGGCCGCTGGGGCGAGGTCCAGCTGCGGCGCGTCGTCGAGGCCGCCGGGATGCTGCCGCACGTCGACTTCGTGGAGCAGGACCAGGTGCGCACCGACGACGGGCTGCTGCGGCCCGACATGGTCGTGCACCTCGCCGGCGGCAAGCGCGTGGTGGTGGACGCCAAGGTCGCGTTCCTCGGCTTCCTGGAGGCGGTCGAGGCGACGGACCCGGCGGAGCGGGAGCGGCGCACCGCGGCGCACGCGCGGCACGTCCGCGCCCACGTCGACCAGCTCGCCGCCAAGCGCTACTGGGACCAGTTCGCGCCGTCGCCGGAGTTCGTCGTGATGTTCGTGCCGGCGGAGGCGTTCCTGCACGCGGCGCTCGACGTCGACCCCGGCATCGTCGAGCGGGCGTTCGAGCAGAACGTCGTGATCGCCACGCCGATGACGCTGCTCGCCCTGCTGCGGACCGTCGCGTACGCCTGGCGGCAGGACGCGCTGGCCGGCAACGCCCAGGCGGTGCTCGACCTCGGCAAGGAGCTGCACGGCCGCATCGCGACGCTCGGCGGGCACCTGTCGAAGGTCGGCCGGGCGATCGACGGCGCAGCCACGGCGTACAACCAGTCCATCGCGTCGCTCGAGTCGCGCGTCCTGGTGTCCGCGCGGCGCCTCGCGGACCTGCGGGTGGTCGACACCGACCTGCCCACGCCGCAGCCCGTCGAGCGGCGGCTCTCGGTCGTCACCGCCCCGGAGCTGGTGGCGTGGGAGCAGGCGCGGGTCGTGGGGCTCGACGGCGAGGGAGTGCCCGGACGCGGCACGGAGCGCGACCGGGCGGCGGCCCTGGGCGCGCTGGACGACGCCGTGCTCGGGGCCCCGGGCGACACCGGCACGACCGACGACGCGGGGACGACCGGCGGTCGGGCGACCTGAGCGCGCGCTCGCGGGCGCGGATCACGACGCGCTCCCCGGCGCACTCCCGGGAGGCGGACCGTGGCGCTCTCCCAGGGGCGGACCGCGGCGGGAGTCAGACCGGGCGGACCGCCAGGTCGCGGCGCTCGCCCCGGCGGGGTCGCGGGTCGTCCGTGCCCGCCGCCCGCAGGTCCGTCCGCAGCTCCCGCGGCAGCGAGAACATCAGGTCCTCCGTCGCGGTGCGGACCTCCTCCACCTCGCCGAAGCCGTGCGCCGCCAGGACGTCCAGCACGTCCCGCACCAGGATCTCGGGCACCGAGGCGCCCGACGTCACCCCGACCGTCCGGGCGCCCGCCAGCCACGCCGGGTCCACCTGGGCGGCCGTGTCGACGCGGTACGACGCCCCCGCACCGGCCTCGAGCGCCACCTCCACGAGGCGCACCGAGTTCGAGGAGTTCGCCGACCCGACCGTGATCACGACGTCGCACTCCGGCGCGAGCTTCTTCACCGCGACCTGCCGGTTCTGCGTGGCGTAGCAGATGTCGTCGCTCGGCGGGTCCTGCAGCAGCGGGAACCGCTCGCGCAGCCGGCGCACCGTCTCCATCGTCTCGTCGACCGACAGCGTCGTCTGCGAGATCCACACGACGCGGCTCTCGTCCCGCACGGTCACGTCGGCGACCGCCTCGGGCGACGCGACCACCTGCACGTGGTCCGGCGCCTCGCCCTGCGTGCCCTCGACCTCCTCGTGGCCCGGGTGCCCGATCAGGAGCACGTCGAGGTCGTCGGCGGCGAACCGCACCGCCTCCCGGTGGACCTTCGTGACGAGCGGGCAGGTCGCGTCGATCGTGCGCAGCGACCGCGACGCGGCGGCGGCCCGCACCGCCGGGGACACGCCGTGCGCCGAGAACACCAGCCGCGCGCCCTCCGGCACCTCGTCGGTCTCGTCGACGAACACCGCTCCCCGCGCCGCGAGGGTGTCGACGACGTGGCGGTTGTGCACGATCTCCTTGCGGACGTACACCGGGGCCCCGTAGTGCTCCAGCGCCTGCTCGACGGCGACGACCGCGCGGTCGACGCCGGCGCAGTACCCGCGCGGGGCGGCCAGGAGCACGCGCCCGCCGCGGCGGGCGTCCGGCGCGGGCGCGGTGTCGGGCGTCACCGCGCCAGTCTAGGCGCCGGGCACCCGGCGACGACCGGGCGGCGACCGGGCGGCACCCGGTCGCGCCGGGCGGCCGGGCAGCGGCGACCGCGCCGGGGTGTCGGGGCGGCGTGGCAGGGTGGGTGCGTGCAGCAGCCCTCCCCCGACGTCCCGCGCACCGCCGCCGGCCCGCGCCCGGGGACGCCCCCGACGGACCTGCCCGCCCGGGCCCTCGACACGACGGCGGAGCGCCCGTGGCCGGTGCGGCTGCTGTCCGTGAAGATCGCCGACTACGTCGCGAAGATGTCCCCGCTCTGGGTCGAGGGCCAGGTCGTGCAGCTCAACCGGCGCCCCGGCGCGGGGATCGCGTTCCTCACGCTGCGCGACACGGACACGGACATGTCGCTGCCCGTGTCGCTGCCCGCCCAGGTGCTGGCCTCGGTGGCGACGCCGCTCAGCGAGGGCGCGCACGTCGTGGTGCACGCCCGCCCGACGTTCTGGACCAAGCGCGGCACGCTGCAGCTCAACGCCGACGAGGTCCGGGCGGTGGGGATCGGCGAGCTGCTCGCCCGCATCGAGCACCTCAAGCGCGTGCTGGCCGCCGAGGGGCTGTTCGACGCCGAGCGCAAGGTCGCGCTGCCGTTCCTCCCGCGGGTCGTCGGCCTGGTGTGCGGCCGGGAGTCCAAGGCCGAGCACGACGTCGTCGTGAACGCCCGCGCCCGCTGGCCCCAGGTCGAGTTCGTGATCCGGGAGGTCGCGGTCCAGGGCGCGGGCGCCGTCCCGCAGGTGAGCCGGGCGATCGCCGAGCTCGACGCGGACCCGCGGGTGGAGGTCGTCGTGGTCGCGCGCGGCGGCGGCTCCGTGGAGGACCTGCTGCCGTTCAGCAACGAGGCGCTCGTGCGGGCGGCGGCGGCGTGCCGCACGCCCCTGGTGTCGGCCATCGGGCACGAGACGGACACCCCGCTGCTCGACCTCGTGGCGGACTACCGCGCGTCCACCCCGACGGACGCCGCGAAGCGCATCGTCCCGGACGTCGGCGAGGAGCGGGCGCGGGTGGCGCAGGCCCGGTCGCGCATCCGGGCCGCGGTGGAGCACCGGGTGGCGCGGGAGGCCGCCGGGCTCGAGCAGGTGCGCAGCCGCCCCGTCCTCGCGCGCCCCGGCACGATGGTGGAGGCGCGCGAGGCGGACGTGCACCGGCTGCGGGAGACCGCGCGACGCTGCCTGGACCACGCGCTCACCGGCGGGGCCGCGCAGGTCCGGTCCCTGGCGGCCCAGGTCAGGGCGCTGTCGCCGGCGGCCACCCTGGAGCGCGGCTACGCCGTCGTCCAGACCGCCGACGGGGCGGTGGTGCGGGACGCCACGAGCGTCGCCGCGAAGGACTCGCTGCGCGTGCGGCTGGCCCGCGGCGAGCTCATCGCGTCGGTGGTGGCCGTGGCACCGGGCCGGCGCCGGCCCGCCGACGCGGACACCGCGGCGGGCGCTGACGCCGCGTCGGGCGGGGCCGCCGGCTCCTGACCGCGGGCGGCGGCGCCGGGACGGCCCGGCGACGGCGCACGGGCCGGGCGGCGCGCGGCGCTCCCCTGGCACCGGCTCGACGGCCGGGTCCGGGAGGCGCGCCGCGCGTCCCCGGACCGGTGTCCCGGGCCGGGTGTCCTCGGTCGTTGGTTAGATGGGACCCGTGAGCGCCACCACCCCCGCACCGGACGCCCCGGGCGTCGCCGAGCTGTCCTACGAGCAGGCCCGTGACGAGCTGGTCGCCGTCGTCTCCCGCCTGGAGGCCGGTGGCGCGACCCTGGAGGGGTCGCTGTCGCTGTGGGAGCGCGGCGAGGCGCTCGCCGCGCGCTGCCAGGAGTGGCTCGACGGCGCGCGGGCCCGGCTGGACGCCGCCCGGACCTCCGACGACGCCCCCGACGCGCCGGCCGGCGAGGGCCGCCCGGCCTGACCGTCCGCGGGCGCCGGCCGCCCGGTCCCTGATCCGCCCGACCCCGACCGAGACCGTCCCCCGGCACCGCAGCCGGACCGAAGGAGCAGCATGTCCGAGCAGTCCGCCCCCGCCACCTCCCGCGCCCTCGTCGTCGGGGAGGCCCTCGTCGACGTCGTGCTGCGGCCGGGCGACGAGCCCGCCGAGCACCCCGGCGGCAGCCCCGCGAACGTCGCGATCGGCCTCGGGCGGCTCGGGCGCCAGGTGGACCTGCTGACCTGGCTCGGCGACGACGCGCACGGCGACCTGGTGCGCGCGCACCTGGAGTCCTCCGGCGTCCACGTGCTGGCCGGCGACCGGCGTCCCGAGCGGACCCCGGTCGCCCGCGCGCACGTCGACGAGGCCGGTGTCGCGAGCTACGAGTTCGACCTCACGTGGGACCTGCCCGACCGCTGGGACGAGGGCGACGGCGAGGCGCTCGTCGTGCACACCGGCTCCATCGCCACGGTCATCGAGCCGGGCGGCGAGGCGGTCGCGCGGCTGCTCGCCGACCGGCGTGCGACCGCCACGCTGACGTACGACCCGAACCTGAGGCCCGCGCTCATGGGCTCGCCGGAGCGGACGCTGCCCGTCGTGGAGCGGCTCGTCGGGCTGGCGGACGTCGTCAAGGTGTCGGACGAGGACCTCGGCTGGCTGCACCCGGGCGTCGCCCCGGTGGAGGTCGCGCGCGACTGGGTCGGGCGCGGGCCGGCGCTGGTCGTCGTCACGCTGGGCGGCGAGGGCGCGCTGGCGGTCACCGCGGGCGGCGACGAGCTGACCGTCACGGCACCGCGGGTGCAGGTCGCGGACACGGTCGGCGCCGGCGACTCGTTCATGGCGGGGCTGGTCGACGGCCTGTGGACCGCGGGCCTGCTCGGCGCGGACGCCCGCGACCGGCTCCGGGCGGTCGACGTGGCGACGGTCGAGCGGGTGCTGGCGCGCTGCGTGGCGATCGCCGCGATCACGGTGTCCCGCGCCGGCGCGAACCCGCCCACGTCCGCGGAGCTGGGCGAGGCCTGACCCTCCCGGCGGGCCCAGCCCCCGCCCGAGGTCGTCACGTCCGGCCGAGGTCGTCACGCGGACCTGACGACCTCGGCCCGGGCTGACGACCTCGACGGCGGAGCTCAGCCTGCCTGGCGGTGCCGGCCCGCTGACGGTTCGCGGCCGCCGGACTGCTCGGCGCCGCCGGACGGCTCGCGCTCTCCGGACGGCTCGCGGCCGGACGGGCGGCCGTCCGACGCCGCGCCGTCGTCCGAGCGCTCCGCGTCGCGGTGCGCCCGCTCCAGCGCGGCCCGGCGGTCCTCCTCCGTCTCGGCGTCGATCCGCTTTGCCGCCTCGTCGTCGTACGTGAGGTTCTCGCCGGACTCCGGGTCGAACACCAGCAGCCGGCGCGGCTCGAACCACAGCTCGGCGCGGCTGCCGTCCCGCACGCGGCTCTCCGACCCGAGCGCGACGACGACCTGCGTCCGCATGCCCTCGCCGTCGAGGTCCCGGTCGAGCTCCTCGAGCTTCGCCGCGACGTCGGCGTGGGTCTCGAACGGGATGTACGCGTACAGCTCGGCGCCGAGCCACTCGACGACGTCCACGTCCGCCTCGAACCGCACGCCGCCGTCCCGCTTGGCGTCGTCCATCACGCGCGCGTCCTCGACGTGCTCGGGGCGCAGCCCGACGATGACCAGCTCGCGGCCGTCGATGCGCTGCCGCAGGTCGTCCGTGAGCGGCACCTCGGCGAACGGCAGCACCAGGGAGTCGCCGCGCACCTCGCCCGGCATGAAGTTCATCGGCGGCGACCCGATGAACCCGGCGACGAACAGGTTCACGGGCTGCTCGTACAGCGCCCGCGGGCTCGCGACCTGCTGCAGCTCGCCCTTGCGGAGCACCGCGACCCGGTCGCCGAGCGTCATGGCCTCCGTCTGGTCGTGCGTGACGTAGACGGTGGTGGTGCCGAGCCGGCGCTGCATCCGGGCGATCTCGGTGCGCATCTGGCCGCGCAGCTTGGCGTCGAGGTTCGACAGCGGCTCGTCGAACAGGAACGCGCGCGCGTCCCGGACGATCGCCCGGCCCATCGCGACGCGCTGCCGCTGGCCGCCGGACAGGTTCGCGGGCTTGCGGTCCAGGTGCTCGCGCAGCTCCAGGGTGTCGGCGGCGAACTCGACGTGCGAGCGGATCTCGTCCTCCGTGAACTTCCCCTTCTGCAGCCGCAGCGGGAACGCGATGTTCTCGAACACCGTCAGGTGCGGGTACAGCGCGTAGTTCTGGAACACCATCGCCAGGTGCCGGTCACGCGGGGCCTTGTCGTTGACGACCTCGTCGCCGATCCTCAGCTCGCCGGACGTGATGTCCTCGAGGCCGACGATCATCCGGAGCAGCGTCGACTTCCCGCAGCCGGACGGCCCGACGAGGATGACGAACTCCCCGTCCTTGATGTCGAGGCTGACGCCGTTGACCGCCGGGTAGCCGTCGCCGTACTCCTTGACGATGTCCGTCAGGGTGATGGATGCCATGGGGTTCCTCCTCGTGCGGCGGGGCGTCAGCCCTTGACGGCGCCCTGGGTCAGCCCGGAGACGATCTGGCGCTGGAACAGCAGCACCAGCACGACCACGGGCACGGTGACGACGACCGCGGCGGCGGAGATGGCCCCGGTCGGCTCCTCGAACTGGGAGGCGCCGGCGAAGAACGCCAGCGCCGCGGGGACGGGGCGCGCGGCCTCGGTGGACGTGAGCGAGATCCCGTACACGAAGTCGTTCCAGGCGATGAAGAACGCGATCAGCGCCGTGGTGAACACGCCGGGCGCGGCCAGCGGGACGATCGCCTTGCGGAACGCCTGCCAGGTGGTGGCGCCGTCCACCTGCGCCGCCTGCTCGAGCTCCCACGGGATCTGCCGGAAGAACGCGGTGAGCGTCCAGATGGAGATCGGCAGCGTGAGCGACAGGTACGGGATCACCAGGCCGGGCCAGGTGTCGTACAGCCCGATGGACCGCCAGAGGTTGAACAGCGGCGTGACGATCGAGATGACCGGGAAGATCGACACCGCGAGCGCCGTGGTGAGGATCAGCTTGCGGCCGGGGAACTGCAGCCGCGCGATGGCGTAGGCGGCGAGCGTCGACAGCACCACCGAGATGGCCGTGGCGATCAGGGAGATGCCGACGGAGTTGCGCAGCGACGACAGGAACAGGTCCTGCGCGGACCCGTCGGGCGCGAGGATCTGCTCGTAGTTGCCCAGCGTCCACGTGCTCGGCAGGAACGTCCCGGTGTTGAGGTCGCTCGACAGCTTGAACGACGTCGCGAGGATGGACGCGACGGGGAACAGCGCGTAGATCAGCACCGCGAGCGTGATCGCCGCCCAGGCGACCTTCTGCCGGCCGGACATGGCACCCATCAGCGGTCCCCCCTCGCGCCGGCCAGGTCGACCTTGAAGATCTTGATCGCGATGAAGCAGATGATCAGGACGCACACGAACAGCAGCACGGAGATCGCGGACCCGAGACCGATCTCGAGCCGGCTGATGGACGTCCGGTAGGCCAGCAGCGACAGCACCGTGGTGTTGTTCGCGCCGTTCGTCATGATGAAGACGTTGTCGAAGATGCGGAACGCGTCGAGCGCCCGGAACAGGACGGCGACCATGATCGCGGCCTTCATGTTCGGCAGGACGACGCGCTTCATCCGCTGCCACCACGTCGCACCGTCGACCTGCGCGGCCTCCTCGAGGTCGCCCGGGACCTGCGCGAGGCCGGCGAGCAGCAGCAGCGAGATGAACGGCGTGGTCTTCCAGACCTCGGACGCGATGATGACGAACAGGCTGGTGCCGGTGCCGGCGAACCAGTTGAGGTCGGGGCTGATGCCGGGCACCCAGTCGAACCAGTGGTTCACGTACCCGGAGTCGATGGCGAACGCGTAGAACCACGCGAACGCCGAGACGACGGTGATGATCCCGTAGGGCACGAGGATCGCGGTGCGCAGCAGCCCGCGCAGGCGCGTGATCGCCCGGTGCATGACGAGCGCGAGCGCGAACCCGAGCACCAGCTCGATGGCGACGGTGACCAGCATGATGATCGTCGTGACCAGCAGCGAGCCCCAGAACACGGGGTCGGTGAGGATCACCGCGTAGTTGCCGAGCCCGACGAACGCCCGGTCGCCCGGGGCGGTGAGCCGGTTGCGGAACAGCGACTCGTAGACCGCCTGCAGGATCGGGTAGGCGGTGACCGCGAGCATCACCACGAACGCCGGCCCGGCGAGCAGCCACCCGAGCCGCGCCTCGGCCCGCGCCCGGTCGCTGCGGCGCGGCTTGCCGGACCGCCCGGGCCCGGACCCGCGGGTGCTGCGCGCGGCGACGCCCGCCGTCGCGCCGGTGACCTCGGTGCTCATCTCGGCGCCCCCTCGGGTCCGGCGGGGCGCGCGTCCTCGCGTCGGTTCACAGCAGGCGCTCCCCTCGCAGCACGGCAGTGATGAAGTCGGTCGACTCCTGCGGCGTGGAGTCCGGGTCGACGGAGGCCGGCGGGTGCCAGGTCTCGACGAGGCCCTGGGAGACCTCGTTGTAGTACGGGGTCTGCGGGCGGGGCGCCGCCTGCTCCAGCGACTGCCGGATGACGTCCGCCATGGGGAACGTCTCCTGCACGTCGGGGTCGTCGTAGGCGACGGTGCTGGCGGGCGGGTTGCCGTCGGAGACGAAGTACGCCGCCTGGTTCTCGGGCGTCGTGATGCACACCGCGGCCTCGTACGCCTCGTCGACGTGCTCGCTGAACGCCCCGACGCCGAGGTTGATCCCGCCGTACGGCGGCGCGGCGTCCTCGCCCTCGACGACCTGCGGGTAGACCGCCCAGCCGACGTCGTCGAGCAGCTCCTGGTCGAGCGTGCCGTCCTCGACCGCGCCCTGCATGGCCGGCCACACGAACGGCCAGTTCACCATGAACGACCCGCTGTCCCCCTGGAACTGCGAGAGGGAGGCGTTCTCGTCCTGCGTCGGGAGGCCGGGCCCGCCGAGCCCCTCGGAGCCGATCTCCCCGATGATCCGCGCCGCCTCGCGCCCGGCCTCGGAGTCCAGCCCCAGCTCGACGTCCTGGGCGTCCGCCTCGGGCGTCTCGACGATGTGCCCGCCCGCCGACTCGACCAGCGCGTTGATCCAGACGGTGTAGGCCTCGGCCTTGACGCCCTGCACGCCGAGGCGCTTGTCCTGGTCGCGGGCCGCGTCCATCACCTGGTCCCACGTCACCGGCTGCGACATGTCGAGACCGGCGGCCTCGGCGACGGACGTCCGGAACCACAGCAGCTGCGTGTTCGCCCAGAACGGCACGGTCACCAGCTCGTCGCCCCAGGACGCTCCCTGCAGCGCGCCCTCGGCGACGTCCTGGCTGACCCGGTCGGCGACCTCCGGCGGCACCGGCGCGAGGAACCCCGCGTTCGCCAGCTCGGGGATGAACGGCGGGTCGAGGCTCATGAGGTCGATCGAGGAGTCCGAGGCGGCGAGGCGCCGGGCGAGCTGCTCGCGCTGGGCGCTGGCCTCGCGGGGCAGCACGGACACCTCGATGCGGTAGGCGCCGTCCGCCTCCTCGGTGCACTGCTGCGCGAGCGCCGCCTGCCCGCCCGCGTCGGGGTTGGTGTACCAGGTCAGCACGGGGGTGTCGTCGGCCGGGGCGCACGCCGCGAGCCCCACGCCGAGCGCGAGCACGGCTCCCGCGGCGATCCCCCTCGATCGTCTGCGCACCCTCACCGCTCCCTCCCCTGGTGCCCCGGGGCGCCCGACCTGCGCACCCGCGGCGTCCGCCACGCGTCCCCCCAAGTGCTACCCGGCTCCGGACGGTCCTGCCACCGGAAGGCGCGTCGGGGCCGCGCGGACGGATCCAGGCCGGGCGCCTGCCGGGCGCCTGCCGGGCCCCGCGGGCGCGCACCCGCCGGGCGGTGCGATCATGACCGCCATGGCACACCCCACGACCCCCGCCGAGGCCTGGTCCGCGCTGCGCGACGGCAACGACCGGTTCGTCCGCGGCGAGATGGAGCACCCGTCCCAGGGCATCGACCGGCGCGCCGAGGTGAGCACCGGGCAGGCGCCGTTCGCGGTCGTCTTCGGCTGCTCGGACAGCCGCGTCGCGGCCGAGATCATCTTCGACCAGGGTCTCGGCGACGTGTTCGTCGTCCGGACGGCGGGCCACGTGCTCGACACGACCGTCATCGGCTCCATCGAGTACGGCGTCGAGGTGTTGGGGGCCTCCCTCGTGGTCGTCCTGGGGCACGACTCGTGCGGGGCGGTGGCGGCGGCGACGGCCGCGCTGACCACCGGGGAGCTGCCGCGCGGCTTCGTGCGGGCCGTGGTCGACCGCGTGATCCCGAGCATCGTGTCGCTCGCCCACGGCCCGGACGCCGACGGGCGGCCGCGGGACCTCGCGACGGTCGACCCCGCCGAGCTCGGGCACGAGCACGTGCGGCACACCGTCGACATGCTGCGCTCGTACTCGGTGACGCTCGCGGAGGCGATCGACGCCGGCCGGTGCGCGGTGGTGGGCGTGGAGTACGCGCTGGCCGACGGGCGGGCGCGGCTGACGACGGCCGTGGGCGAGGTGGGCGACCGGCCCGCCGCCTGACGGGCGCGCCCGCACGCCCGGCGCGCCGGCCACGCCACGCCCCGCGCCACCGGCGGGTGTGACGTGCGCCATAACCCGGGACGAAGGTCCCGGACGGCCGGGCCGGCGGCACGCGGCGGTGGCAGGATGCCGCGCATGAGCCTGCACGCCGACGACGACGTCCAGTACCGCACCGAGCACGACACGATGGGCGAGGTCCGCGTCCCCGCCGCCGCGCTGTACCGCGCGCAGACCCAGCGCGCCGTCGAGAACTTCCCGATCAGCGGGACGACGCTGGAGCGCGGCCACATCGCCGCCCTGGCGCGCATCAAGAAGGCCGCGGCCCTGGCGAACGCCGAGCTCGGCATCCTGGACCGCGCCGTCGCGGACGCGGTCGCCGCCGCGGCGGACGAGGTCGCCGACGGCCGGCACGACGCGCACTTCCCGGTGGACGTCTTCCAGACCGGCTCGGGCACGTCCTCGAACATGAACATGAACGAGGTGCTGGCGACGCTCGCGTCGCGGGCGCTGGGCGCGGACGTGCACCCGAACGACCACGTCAACGCCTCCCAGTCCTCCAACGACGTGTTCCCGACGTCCGTGCACGTCGCCGCGACGGCGGGCGCGGTGCAGGACCTGGTGCCCGCCCTCGAGCACCTCGCCGTCTCGTTCGAGCGGCTCGCCGAGCGCCACGCCGGCGACGTGAAGTCCGGCCGCACGCACCTCATGGACGCCACCCCGGTCACGTTCGGCCAGGAGTTCGGGGGGTACGCGGCCGCAGTCCGCCGGGGCGTCGAGCGGGTGCAGGCGGCGCTCCCCCGCGTCGCGGAGGTCCCGCTCGGCGG
The DNA here is from genome assembly GCF_039548315.1 of Cellulomonas olei. NCBI lineage: Bacteria > Bacillati > Actinomycetota > Actinomycetes > Micrococcales > Cellulomonadaceae > Cellulomonas > Cellulomonas olei. The sequence goes on along the minus strand of NZ_JBCLVN010000030.1, from coordinate 37,837 downwards.
CACGGCGGTCGGCACCGGCATCAACACCCCGGCCGGCTTCCCGCAGCGGGTCATCGCGCTGCTCGCGCAGGACACGGGGCTGCCGCTCACCGAGGCGCGCGACCACTTCGAGGCGCAGGGCGCCCGCGACGGGCTGGTCGAGCTGTCGGGCGCGCTGCGGACCATCGCCGTCAGCCTGACGAAGATCTGCAACGACCTGCGCTGGATGGGCTCCGGCCCCAACACGGGGCTCGGCGAGATCCGCATCCCCGACCTCCAGCCGGGCTCCTCGATCATGCCCGGCAAGGTCAACCCGGTGGTCCCGGAGGCCGTGCTCATGGTCGCCGCCCGGGTGGTCGGGAACGACGCGACGGTCGCCTGGGGCGGCGCGAGCGGCTCCTTCGAGCTCAACGTGCAGATCCCCGTCATGGGCCAGGCGGTGCTGGAGTCCGAGCGGCTGCTGGCGGCGGCGTGCCGGGTGCTCGCGGACCGGTGCGTCGACGGCCTGGAGGTCGACGTGGAGCGCGGCGCCGCGTACGCGGGGTCGTCGCCGTCGATCGTCACGCCGCTGAACCGGCTGATCGGCTACGAGGCCGCCGCGAAGATCGCGAAGCACGCCGTCGCGCAGGGCGTCACGGTGCGGGAGGCGGTGCTGGCGCTGGGCTACGTCGACCGCGGGGAGCTCACGGAGCAGCAGCTCGACGAGGCCCTCGACCTGCTGAGCATGACCCGCCCGAGGGCCTGAGCACGCGCGGCGCCGACGCTCCGGGGCCGCGGGGCCCCGGCTAGGCGCCGTCCTCGACCCGCGTCAGCACCCGGGACAGCAGGGCCGCCAGCGTCGCCGCCTCGGCCGGGTCGAGGGCGCCGAGCGCCTCGGCCTCCCGGGCCAGGTGCTCGGGCATCAGCCGGTCGACCGCGGCGCGGCCGTCCGCGGTGAGCGCGAGCAGCACGCCGCGGCGGTCGCGGTGCGGGGTCGTGCGCGCCACCAGCCCGGCCCGCTCGAGCGCGTCCGCACGCTTGGTGATCGCGGCCGGCGAGGCGGCGGTGATGGTCGACACCTCGGCGGCCCGCAGGGGGCGGCCCGCCCGGCGCAGCGCGCACAGCACGTCGAACTCGCCCCGGGTCAGGTCCGCCACCGCGAGCGCGGCCTCGGCCCGGGCGTCGAGCAGCGCGGCGATGCGGGTGATCCGGCCGGCCACCGCGATGGGCGCGACGTCGAACGCCGGGGCCTCGCGCTCCCAGTCCTCGCGCAGGCGGTCCACGCTGTCCACGGCGGCCACCCTACCGAGCGTGAGTTGCTTCACGAATCATTTACCCGTGAACGATTCGGTGGCAGCATCGCCCGGTGCACCGCCTGTCCCTCGCCGCCGCCCTCCTGCACCCGTCCCAGCTCCGCGCCGCCGTCCGGCCGCGCCCCGGCGGGCCGAGCACCCGGGAGTCCCTGGGCGGGGCGCTGCGGTGCGGGGCGAGCGTCGCGCTGGCGTTCGTGCTGGTCGCCGCGCTCGGCCGCCAGGACCTGGCCGGCTACGCCTCCCTCGGCGCGCTGGCGTCGCTGTACGGGCGCTCCAGCGGCTACGCGTGGCGGCTGCGGCTCATGGCCCTGGTCGGCGCGGCGCTCACCGCCGCCGTGGCCGCGATGTCGGCGCTGTCGGCCGCGGGCGCCCCGGTGGTCGTCGAGCTGGCCGCGCTGACCCTGCTCGCCGCGGGCGCCACGGCCGGCGCCGTCGCGCTGCGCACCGGCCCGCCGGGGGCGACGATCCTCGTGTTCGCCGCCGGCGCGGGTGCCGCGGCGGCGACCGGCGCGAGCGACGTGGCGGGGCGGGCGGTCGCGGTGGCGGGCGGCGCGCTCGTCGCCTGCCTGGTGTGCAACGCCGGCCGGGTGCTCGGCCGGCACGGCGGCCGCCCTGCCGGCGCCGCGCCGCGGGTGCGGGACGTCGTGCGGGAGGGCACCGCGGGCGGCGCGGCGCTGTCCCCCACGCTCTCGGTCGCCGTGGCCGCGGCGCTCGCCGCCTCCGTCGCGGTCGCCGCCGGCTGGGGTCACCCCGCCTGGGCGGTGATGGGCGCGACCGCCGTCCTGCAGGGCGCGCACGTCCGGCACATGGGCGTCCGGGCGCTGCAGCGCGCCGCCGGGACCACCGCCGGCGTCGCGCTCGCGCTCCCGCTGCTCGGCGCGCACCTGCCGTTCTGGGCCGTGGCGGCGCTGGTCGTCGTGCTGCAGACCGCCACCGAGCTGGTCGTCGCGCGGCACTACGGGGCAGCGATGCTCACCATCACCCCGATGGCGCTGCTGATGACCTCGCTCGGCGCGCCGCCGGACCCCGCCCGGCTCGCGCTGGACCGGGCCCTCGACACCGCGGCGGGTGCGGTCGTCGGGCTCGTCGTCGCGGTGCTCGCGGCGCGCCCGGAGCACGCGGGCGAGCCCGGTGCGGCGACGGCCGGCGCGGCGGCGGTGCGGATCCGTCCGGCCGGACACGCCGGGCGTGTCGGTGCGTGCGGATCCGAACGCACCGGAGGGGGCGGCGGCAGCGGGACGGGTCAGGCGGCCCCGGTGCGGACCTCGCGCTGACCCGCCCGCCGGCGCCTCAGAGCTCGATGCCCTCCAGCAGCTCCGTCACGAGCGCCGCCACCGGCGACCGCTCCGAGCGCGTCAGCGTGACGTGCGCGAACAGCGGGTGGCCCTTGAGCGCCTCGATGACCGCCGCGACGCCGTCGTGCCGCCCGACCCGCAGGTTGTCCCGCTGGGCGACGTCGTGCGTGAGCACCACCCGCGAGGACTGCCCGATGCGGGACAGCACCGTGAGCAGGACGTTCCGCTCGAGCGACTGCGCCTCGTCGACGATCACGAACGCGTCGTGCAGCGAGCGCCCGCGGATGTGCGTGAGCGGCAGCACCTCGAGCAGGTCGCGGTCGATGACCTCCTCGACCACCTCGCGGCTGACCACCGCACCGAGGGTGTCGAACACCGCCTGCGCCCAGGGGTTCATCTTCTCGGACTCGTTGCCCGGCAGGTAGCCGAGGTCCTGGCCGCCGACCGCGTACAGCGGCCGGAACACCATCACCTTGCGGTGCTGCCGCCGCTCCAGCACGGCCTCGAGCCCCGCGCACAGCGCCAGCGCCGACTTGCCGGTCCCGGCCCGGCCGCCGAGCGACACGATCCCGACCTGCTCGTCCAGCAGCAGGTCGATCGCGATGCGCTGCTCGGCGCTGCGGCCGTGGAGCCCGAACACGTCCTGGTCGCCGCGGACCACCTGCACGTGCTTGTCGGCCGTCACGCGGCCCAGCGCCGAGCCGCGGGGGCTGTGGATCACCAGGCCCGTGTGGCACGGCAGCGACGGCGCGTCCTCGACGTCCGCGAGCGGCAGGCTGTCGTGCTCCCAGAGCTGCGCCATCTGCTGCTCGGTGAGGTCGAGCGCGTCCATCCCCGTCCACCCGGAGTCGACGGCGAGCTCGTGGCGGTACTCCTCGGCGCGCAGCCCGATCGCCGAGGCCTTGATGCGCATCGGCAGGTCCTTCGACACGACCGTCACGTCGCGACCCTCCGCCGCGAGGTTGGCCGCGCACGCCAGGATCCGGGTGTCGTTGTCGCCGAGCCGGAACCCGGCCGGCAGCACGCCGGGGTCGATGTGGTTCAGCTCCACCCGCAGCGTCCCGCCCTGGTCGCCGATCGGCAGCGGCGCGTCCAGGCGCCCGTGCTGCACCCGCAGGTCGTCGAGCATCCGCAGGGCGGCGCGGGCGAAGTACCCGAGCTCGGCGTGGTGCCGCTTGCCCTCCAGCTCGGTGATCACGACGACGGGGAGCACCACGTCGTGCTCGGCGAACCGCAGGATCGCCCGGGGGTCCGACAGCAGGACGGACGTGTCGAGGACGTGTGTCCGGCGCCCCTCCCCCGGCTGCTCGATCGAGGTGGTGGCGGTTCCCAGCTTGCTGACCACGGCAGGCTCCCTCCGGCGCCGATCAGCGCCGCATCGGGCCCCTCGCGCCGTCCGTGCCCCGTGGGGCGGTGCGACGCGCGGTGACGGGACGAGGGCGGCCGGCCCGGGCGTCGGGCCACGACCGGCCCTCCTCCCGGAGCGGATGCTCCATGGGCTGGCCTCCCCGGGACGGCGGGCGCCGTCCGTTGCTCTCGGACGCTACGCCCGGCCGGCAGGGGTGCGGCGCGCGCGACACGCCCGCGGCGCGGCGCGAAACCTGATGTTCACCCGGCGGGCGCCTACCGGCCGTGCCGGCGCTCCCGCGCGGCGTAGTCGCGCACGGCGCGCAGGAAGTCGACCCGCCGGAAGTCCGGCCAGTACGCCTCGCAGAAGTAGTACTCGGAGTGCACCGACTGCCAGAGCATGAACCCCCCGAGCCGCTGCTCCCCGGAGGTGCGGATGACCAGGTCCGGGTCGGGCTGGCCCTTCGTGTACAGGTGGTCCGCGATGTGCTCCACGTCGAACGTCGCGGCGATCTCGTCCAGCGAGGCGCCCTCGGCCGCGCGCTCGGCGAGGTAGGACCGCACCGCGTCGGCGATCTCACGGCGGCCGCCGTAGCCGATCGCGACGTTCACGTGCAGCCCGGCGACGTCGGCGGTCGCGGACTCGGCGTCCCGCAGGATGCCGCGCGTCCGCTCCGGCAGGAGGTCGAGCGAGCCGACGGCCTGCAGCCGCCACTGCCGCGTCGCCGCGAGCTCGCGCACGGCGTCCTCGATGATGCCGAGCAGCGCCTCGAGCTCCTCGGGGTCCCGCGTGAGGTTGTCGGTCGAGAGCATCCAGAGCGTGACGACCTCGACGCCGACCTCCTCGCCCCACTGCAGCAGGTCCGCGATCCGGTCGGCGCCGCGCCGGTGCCCGGTGGCGGTCGACTCCCCGAGCTGGCGGGCCCAGCGCCGGTTGCCGTCGAGGATGACCCCGACGTGCCGGGGCACCCGGTCGCGTGGCAGCGAGGCGGCCAGCCGACGCTCGTACAACCCGTAGAGCGGGTGGGGCAGGCGCACGCGCGGAACTCCTTCGCCGGGAGGGGTGGCGGTGCTCACGCTACCGCCCGGCGGACCCCCGACGGCCGCGCGGACGGAGGGCGCGCGGAGGAGAACTCGTGCAGGGTGCATGAACCTACGCACCCGTAACCTACGCATTCGTAGGTTACGCTGCAGCCGACGTCACCGAGCCGAGGAGGGGATGCGCCGTGAAGGTCACCGAGACCGCCGAGCAGGTCGCGCAGGCCGTCAAGCCGCGGCTGCGCGGGTGGATCCACGCCGGCATGTTCCCGCTGGCCACCGCCGCGTCCGTCGTCCTGGTCGTGCTCGCGCCCACCGCCCCGCTCACGATCGCCTCGGCGGTCTTCGGCGGGGCCGCGATGCTGCTGTTCGGCACCAGCGCCGTCTACCACCGCGGCACGTGGTCGCCCCGGGTCGCCGGCGTGCTGCGCCGCATGGACCACACGAACATCTTCCTCGTCATCGCCGGCACCTACACCCCGCTCGCCGTGGCGCTGCTCCCGGCGGCCACCGCCCGGACGCTGCTCGTCATCGTGTGGTCCGGGGCGCTCGTCGGGCTGCTCGCGCGCGTGTTCTGGCTCGGGGCCCCGCGCTGGGTGTACGTGCCCGTGTACATCGCCCTCGGCTGGGTGGCGGTGTGGTTCCTGCCGGCGTTCGGTCGCGCGCCCAACGGCGGCCCCGAGGTCGTGTGGCTCGTCGCCGCCGGCGGCCTCGCGTACACGGTCGGCGCCGTCGTCTACGGGTTGAAGCGGCCGAACCCCAGCCCCCGCTGGTTCGGGTTCCACGAGATCTTCCACCTGCTCACCGTCGTCGGGTTCAGCTGCCACTACGCGGCCGCCGCGCTGGCGGTGCTGCGCTGACCTCTGCGGTTACGGTGGAGGTCATGTCCGCCGTGCAGCCCGTCCGCGACGTCCCCGACCCCGCGCAGGTCCGCGCGCTGGTGCGCGAGATGCGCCGCCTCGCCCTGACGTACAAGTTCGGGATCGACGAGGTCATGACGAAGATCGCGATCCTGCGGGACGAGTTCCGCCACATGCAGGACGACAACCCCGTGGAGCACGTCGGGTCGCGGCTGAAGTCGTTCGAGTCCATCGCGGCCAAGTGCCGGCGCAAGGGCATCCCGCTCGACCCGGACGCCGTGCGCTCCCAGATGTTCGACATCGCCGGCGTGCGGGTGACGTGCTCGTTCGTGTCGGACATCTACCGGCTGCGGGACATGCTGATCGGCCAGGGCGACCTCACCCTGCTCGAGGAGCGCGACTACATCGCCCACCCCAAGCCGAACGGCTACCAGTCGCTCCACCTCATCGTCCAGGTGCCGGTGTACCTGTCCGACCGCGTCGAGGACGTCGTCGTGGAGATCCAGCTCCGGACCATCGCCATGGACTTCTGGGCGAGCCTCGAGCACAAGATCTACTACAAGTACGCCGGCCAGGTGCCCCGCCACCTCACGGACTCGCTCAAGCTCGCGGCCGACGTGGCGGCGTCGCTCGACACGTCGATGGAGCGCATCCACCACGAGGTCAAGGCGCTGGCGGGCGAGCAGCCGGTGCCCGGCCCCGGGGCCGACGACGCGCTCAGCCCGGAGGACCTCATGCGGTCGTTCTGGCCCGCGCCGGACACGCAGCTCGACGCCGAGGGCCGTCCCCGCGTCTGACCGGCGTCCGGGTCAGGCGACCGGGACGACGCGGTACCGGCGGTGGTCCAGCGACGGGTTCACCGCGCGCACGTCGGCGAGCGCCGAGGGGTCCAGGTCGACCGTGCGCAGCTCCGGCTCCGTGCCCAGCTCGAGCCCGGCGACGCCGTCCGGGCCGACGACGAGCGACCGGCCCGTCACACCGCGCCCGGCCTGGCCGACCGCCAGGACCACGGCGGTGTTCTCGATGGCCCGCGCCGTCGCCAGCGTCCGCCAGTGGTGCTCCTTGAGCGGACCCGCCGCCCACGCCGCGGGGACCACCAGCACGTCCGCCCCCGCGTCCACGACGCGCCGCGCCGACTCGGGGAACCGCAGGTCGTAGCAGGTGAGCACGCCGAACCGCAGGCCGGCGACGTCGAGCGTCAGCGGGGCGGCGTCGGCCGGCCCGGGCTCCAGCCGGTCGGACTCGCGGTGCCCGAACGCGTCGTACAGGTGCACCTTGCGGTAGACGCCGACGACCGCTCCCGCGGCGTCCACCGCGACGACGGCGTTCGCCGCACGGTCTGCCCGGGACCCCGGGAGGGTGGTGCCGGCGACCACCGCGACGCCGTGGGCGGCGGCACGCTCGCGCAGCAGCGAGACGAACGGGCCGTCGAGGGGCTCGGCGTGCTCCGGCCCGGTGCCGCGCGGGTCGAACCCCGAGGCGTACTCCGGCAGCACGAGCACGTCGGCCCGGGCGCGCGCCGCGGTGTCGAAGGCCCGCCGGACCACCTCGCGGTTCGCGTCGTGGTCGTCGCTGACCCGCAGCTGCCCGAGCGTCACCCGCACGGCGGGCCGGACGGGCGGGTCGACGGTCACGGGCGGTCCCGGTCCTCGGGCGCGGTGTCGTCGGCCGGGGCGGCGGGCGGGAGGTCGTCGGGCGCGTCACCGACGCCGGGCGCCGGCGTGCCGCCCCCGGCCTCGGCCTCGGCCTCCTCGAGCCGGCGGGCGTTGCGCTCCACGACGCGCAGGTGCCGCACCAGCGAGAACGCCAGGGCGATCACCGCGGCCGCCACGGCGAACGTCACCAGGAAGCCGAGCAGGCCCGGCGACGTCTGGTCCTCCGGCGGGATCTCGACCGTGCTGGGCGACGGCGACGGCTCCGCGGCCCCCGGCACCAGGAGCGCGACGGGGACCGGGACCACCGCGTGCACCGCCTCGCCGAGCGCGCCGCCCGCCTGCAGCACCGCCCCGTGGGCGACGGCGATCAGCGTGGCGGCGCTCATGCGCGGGCCTCGCGCACACCGGCGAACAGGTCGTCCTCGGGCAGCGTGGTCGGCACCCGCGACTCGGCGAGCTCGTACTCCTCGTGCGGCCACACCTGCAGCTCGAGGTCGCGCGGCATCGCGAAGAAGAACCCCTCGGGGTCGATCTGCGTGGCGTGCGCGCGCAGCGCGGCGTCCCGGGCGTCGAAGTACCCGCCGACGGGGACCAGCGTCGTCACCTCGCGCTCCGGGATCTCGCGGGCGGCGCGGGACTCGACCCACTCGCCGAACGGCGACTCCAGGCCCCGCTCGACCATCGCCTCGTGCGCCGCGCGGATGCGGGCCATCGAGAAGCCGTGGTTGTAGTACAGCTTCAGCGGCGTCCACGGCTCGCCGGCCCCGCGGTAGCGCTCCGGGTCCCCCGCCGCGTGGAACGCCTCCACCGCGACCCGGTGGGTCATCACGTGGTCGGGGTGCGGGTAGCCGCCCGTCGGGTCGTACGTCGTGATGACGTGCGGCCGGAACGAGCGGACCAGCTCGACGAGCGGCCGCGCCGCGTCCTCCAGCGGGACCAGGGCGAAGCAGCCCTCGGGCAGCGGCGGCAGCGGGTCGCCCTCGGGCAGGCCGGAGTCGACGAAGCCGAGCCAGTGCTGCCGGACGCCGAGCGCCTGCGCGGCCGCGGCCATCTCGACGCGCCGCACCGCGCGCATGCCCTCGATGCCGCCCTCGACCGGCGGGTGGTGCGGGTTGAGCACGTCGCCCCGCTCGCCGCCGGTGCAGGTGACGACGAGCACGTCCACCCCCTCGGCGGCGTACCGGGCGGTCGTCGCGGCGCCCTTGCTCGACTCGTCGTCCGGGTGGGCGTGCACGGCCATCAGGCGCAGCTGCTCGGTCACGTTCGCTCGTGGTCCTTCCCTCGGCGTCCGCCGGAGCACCGGCGGACGGGAGACAATGATCCCTCACCCCACCGACACCGGCGCACCCCGACGCCCGGCGGACCAGCAGGAGGAGCGCGTGACCGCAGACGCCGCCGCGACGCCGGCACCCCCGGAGGGACGCTACGGGCGCCCGCCGACGTCCCGGCGGGCGACGCGGGCCGCCGTGGCGGTGCTCGCCGTGCTCGGCCTCGCGGTCGTGGTCTGGCTGGGCGTCGGGCAGGCGCGGACGCCCGTGCGCTGGGACGAGGTCGGCTTCCGCGTGGACGGCCCGACGTCGACCGAGGTGACGTTCGACGTCACGAAGGACCCGGACGCCACCGCCGTCTGCCGGGTGCAGGCGCTGTCCGAGGGGTACGCCGAGGTCGGGGTCCGGACGGTCGAGGTCGGCCCCGCGGGCACGCGCACGCAGCGGGTCACGGCGACCATCCTCACCGCCGAGCAGGCCGTGACCGCCGTCGTGGAGTCCTGCGAGCCCGCCTGACGCCGCGCGGGAGCCGTGCGGGTGCGGCGCGGGAGACCGCCCCGGTGCCGTGCGGGTGCGGCGCGGGCGCCGGGCCGGACCCGCACGCGCCGGAGCCCCGGCGTTGCTATGATTGCCGATTCATACGCCGCCCCCGGACCGACGTCGCCCGACGTCGCCGCAGGTCGACGCGACCACGAGACGGCGGCACACCCGTTCACGCACCTCGCGGGTCCGCGCACGCCTGACCGGGGACGACGCAGAGTGCACCCGCCCCGCCGGGGCGCGACACGCAGGGAAGGAGTGGACGTGACCGACACGACGCAGGCCGCCACCTGGCTGACGCAGGAGGCCTACGACCGCCTCAAGGCGGAGCTCGAGCACCTCGAGGGCCCGGGACGCGCCGAGGTCACCGAGCGCATCGCCGCCGCGCGTGACGAGGGCGACCTCAAGGAGAACGGCGGCTACCACGCGGCGCGCGAGGAGCAGGCCAAGCAGGAGGCCCGCATCCGCGAGCTCAAGGAGAAGCTGCGCAACGTGCAGATCGGCACCCCGCCGGACGACGGCGTCGTGGAGCCGGGCATGGTCGTGACCGCCGTCGTGGCGGGTGACGAGATGACGTTCCTCCTGGGCTCCCGCGAGATCGCCGGCAGCGCGGACATCGAGGTCTTCTCCCCGACGTCGCCGCTCGGCGCCTCCATCAACGGCCGGCAGGTCGGCGACACGGTGGCCTACACCGCGCCGAACGGCCGCGAGATCCCCGTCGAGATCAAGGCCGCGAAGCCCTTCGAGGGCTGACCCGCTCGGCACCGCGAGGGCCCCGTCCGCACGCCGGACGGGGCCCTCGCCGCGTCCCCGCCCGCTCCCGCCCCGCGGCCCTGGGCTCCGGGTCGGCGGCGAGGTCGTCACGTCGGGCCGAGGTCGTCAGGTGGGCGGGACGACCTCGGCCCGGACTGACGACCTCGCGGCCGCGCCGAGCTCGCGCCAGGGGGTCAGTGCTCGGACAGGCGGAAGCCGGCGTCGCGCAGGCTCTGCAGGAGGCGCGCGCAGTGCTCGGGGCCCTTCGTCTCCACCTGGACCTCGATCTCGACCTCGTCGATCTCCAGGTCCACCCCGGTGCGGACGTGCGACACGTGCATGACGTTGCCACCGGCGGCCGCGAGCTCACGCAGCAGCCCCGCGAGCGCGCCCGGGGTGTCGTGGACGCGCACCCGCAGCTGCAGGTACCGGCCGGAGACGGCGAGCCCGTGCCGGACGACCCGGAGCAGCACCAGGGGGTCGATGTTGCCGCCGGACAGCACGACCACCACGGGGCCCTCGAGGTCGCCGGCGCCGGCGGCCATGACGGCCGCGACCCCGGCGGCGCCGGACGGCTCGACGAGCAGCTTGGCGCGCTCCGCGACGAGCAGCAGCGCCCGGGACAGGTCCTCCTCGGAGACGGTGCGCACCTCGCAGGCGTGGCGCCGCAGCACGTCGAACGGCACCCGTCCGGGCGTGCCGACCGCGATGCCGTCGGCCATGGTGTGCAGCTCGGGCGCCGGCACGGGCTCCCCCGCGACGAGGGACGCCGGGTACGCCGCCGCGCGGGCCGCCTGGACGCCGATCACCCGGACGTGGGGCGCCGCCTCCGCGACGACCGCCTGGATGCCGGCCGCGAGCCCGCCGCCGCCGAGCGGCACCACGATGGTCCGGACGTCGGGCACCTGCTCGAGGATCTCGAGCGCGAGCGTGCCCTGCCCGGCGACGATGTCCGCGTGGTCGAACGGGTGGATGAGCACCCGCCCGGTCCGCTCGGCCTCGGCGCGGGCGGCCACGAGCGCCTCGTCGACGCTGTGCCCGTGGGGGCGCACCTCCGCCCCGTACTCCTTGGTGGCGGCGATCTTCGGCAGCGCCGCGTCGACCGGCATGTACACGACCGCGTCGATGCCGAGCAGCTGCGCGGCCAGCGCGACGCCCTGCGCGTGGTTGCCGGCGCTGGCCGCGACGACCCCGCGGGCCTTCTCCTCGGGCGACAGCCGCGACATGCGCACGTACGCGCCGCGGATCTTGAACGACCCGGCCCGCTGCAGGTTCTCGCACTTGAGGTGCACCGGGACGCCGGCGACCTGCGACAGCGCCCGGGACGACTCCACCGGCGTCCGGGTGGCCACCCCGTCCAGCAGGCGCGCGGCCGCCCGGGCGTCTGCCAGGAAGCTCACGTCGGTCCGCTCAGACACGGGCGTCCGCCCCGCCGGCGCCGCGCCGCGAGAACAGGCCGGGTGGTCGCAGGTCCGGGTGGTCGTCCGTGCCGAGCTGCGGGAACTTGTCGTGCCCGTGCAGGTACAGCACCACGGTGTTGAGCACGGCGGCGATCGGCACGGCGAACAGGGCGCCCACGATCCCGGCGGCCATCGACCCCGCGGCGACGACCAGCAGCACCGCGACCGGGTGCAGCGACACCGCGTGGCCCATGAGGAACGGCTGGAGCACGTGGCCCTCGATCTGCTGCACCGCGAGCACGACGCCCAGCATGATCAGCGCGATCACCCAGCCCTTGGCGACGAGCGCGACCAGCACCGCGACGGCGCCTGTCGCGATCGCGCCGACGATCGGGATGAACGAGCCGACGAACACCAGCGTCGCCAGGGGCAGCGCGAGCGGCACCCCCAGGATCGCGGCGCCGAGGCCGATGCCCGTGGCGTCGACCAGGGCGACGAGGATCTGCGTGCGGGTGTAGCCGGACAGCGTGACGATGCCGCGGCGGCCGGCCTGGTGCACCCGCTCCCGCACGGACGACGGCAGCAGCCCGACCACCCAGGACCAGATGGTGCGCCCGTCGAGCAGGAAGAAGAACGTGCAGAACAGCGCGATGAGCGCGCCGGCGGCGACGTGCCCGACCGTGGTGGTCACGGACAGCGCGCCGGACAGCAGGGCGTCGGCGTTGGCGGAGAGCTGGTCCCGGCCCTGCTGGACGAGCTGGTCGAGCTGGACGGTGTCGATGCCGAGCGGCCCGTCGGACAGCCACCGCAGCGCCTCGTCGACGCCCTGGGACGCCTGGTCGGACAGGTCGCCGAAGCCCGCCGCGATGGACCGGCCGGCGATGACGACCAGCCCGGTGACGGCCGCGAGCAGGAGCAGCACGGACGTGATCGAGGCCAGGGCGCGCGGGAAGCGGGCCACCCGCCGCAGCCACCGGGCCACGGGGGTGAGCAGCACCGTCAGCAGCAGCGCGACGGCGACGGCCACCACGATCATCTGGAAGTAGCCGATGAGCCACAGCGCCGCCGCCGCGGCGGCCACGATGAGCAGGAACCGCCACGACCACGCGGCGGCCGCGCGCACGGACGGCGTCACCGACTGCTCGGCGCTCCAGCCGCGGGGCGTCGCGCCGGACGTCAGGTCCCCCTCGTGGAGCACCGGCGCCGGCTCGGCGGCGACGGCCCGGCGGCTCCGGGCGCGGCTGCGCCAGCCCTTCCCGGGCAGGCCCGGCGCGCTCACGCGAGCGCCTGCGCGAGGTCGGCGAGCAGGTCGGCCTCGTCCTCGATGCCCACGGACAGCCGCACGAGGTCGTCGGGGACCTCCAGGTCCGTGCCGACCACGGAGCCGTGCGTCATGCGGGCGGGCAGCTCGATGAGGGACTCGACACCCCCCAGCGACTCCGCGAGCGTGAACACGCGGGTGCCGGCGCACACCCGGGCGGCGCGCTCGGCGCTGCCGGCCCGGAACGACACCATCCCGCCGAAGCCCGACATCTGACGCTCGGCGACGGCGTGGTCCGGGTGCGAGTCCAGGCCCGGGTACAGCACGTCGCCGACGTCGTCGCGGTCGGCGAGGAACCGCGCGACCGCCGCGGCGTTCGCGCAGTGCCGGTCCATCCGCACCGCGAGCGTCTTGAGGCCGCGCAGCGTCAGCCACGCGTCGAACGGGCCCGCGACCGCGCCGGACGCGTTCTGGTGGAACGCCACCGCGTCGGCCAGGGCGGTCGTGCCGGTCGGCCCCTCGAGCCCGACCGGGAGCTGCGCCCCGTCGGCGACGACCAGCGCCCCGCCGACGACGTCGGAGTGGCCGCCGATGTACTTGGTGGTGGAGTGCACGACGACGTCCGCGCCGAGCGCGATCGGCTGCTGCAGGTACGGGGTCGCGAAGGTGTTGTCGACGACGAGCACCGCGCCGGCCGCCCGCGCGTGGGCCGCGAGCGCCGCGATGTCGGAGACGCCGAGCAGCGGGTTGGTCGGCGTCTCCACCCACACGAGCTTGGTCTGCCCGGGCCGGATGGCGGCCAGCACGGCGTCGGGGTCGGACAGGCCCACGGGCGTGTGCTCGACGCCCCACGGACCGAACACCCGCGCGATGAGGCGGTACGTGCCGCCGTACGCGTCGTCCGGGACCACCACGTGGTCACCGGGCCGCAGCACGGCGCGCAGCAGCGTGTCCTCCGCCGCGAGTCCCGACGCGAACGCGAAGCCCGCGCCACCGCCCTCCGCCGCACGGAGCGCCTCCTCGAGCGCCGCACGCGTCGGGTTGCCCGAGCGGGAGTACTCGTAGCCGCCGCGCAGCCCGCCGACGCCGTCCTGCTTGTAGGTCGAGACCTGGTAGATCGGCGTCACCACCGCGCCCGTCGCGCCGTCCGGCTCCTGCCCGGCGTGGATGGCCCGCGTCGCGAAGCCGGCCCCGGACCAGTCCCCGTCGTCGGTGTGCGCGGCGAGATCGCCGGATCCGGGCAGCGTGGGGTGCGTCTCGTCAGTCACAGGCTCAGGCTAGGCGCTCGGGAGGCCGGGGAACACGCGGGCGCGCGGCCCGGTTGAGAGCGTCGGACCCGAGGAAGGGAGTCACCATGAGCTGGCTGTTCGGATCTGCCCTCGCCGCCACGATGGTCACGCCGGAGCGCGCCCTGCGCGGACGCGAGGACTACGCCTACACCGTGCCCGCCACGCACACCGTGCTCGGCACGCCGCTGCGCGGGCCGTGGCCGGAGGGCACGCGCACGATCACGCTGGGCCTCGGCTGCTTCTGGGGCGCGGAGCGCGTCTTCTGGCAGCTCCCGGGCGTCGTCGCGACGTCGGTGGGCTACCAGGGCGGGTACACGCCGTACCCGACGTACGAGGAGGTGTGCACCGGGCTGACCGGGCACGCCGAGGTCGTGCAGGTCGCCTACGACCCGTCGGTGGTGTCGGACGCGGACGTGCTGCGCACGTTCTGGGAGTCGCACGACCCGACGCAGGGGTTCCGGCAGGGCAACGACCGCGGCACGCAGTACCGGTCGACGGTCTACCCGACCACGCCGGAGCAGGAGGCCGCGGCGCGCGAGACGCTCGCCGCCTACCAGGAGCGGCTGACCCGCGCCGGGTACGGCGAGATCACCACGGAGGTGCGGCCCGCGGCCGAGGCCGGGACGTACTACTACGCCGAGGACTACCACCAGCAGTACCTCGACAAGAACCCGAACGGCTACTGCGGGCTCGGCGGCACCGGCGTGTCCTGCCCGCGGCCGCTCGACGCGTAGCCGCAGCACCACGACGCCGCGGCGCCCGGGGACGAGAACGACCCCGGGCGCCGCGGCGTCCGCGTACCGTGACCTGGTGTGACGAAGGTCGACGAGCACCGCGCCGCGCTGCGCGCCCTGCCCCCCGGGCAGGTGCCCGGCTACCTCACGCAGCACTCCGGGCTGCCGGGACCGCGGGGGAACCTCGAGGTGATGGCGGCGTTCGCCGACGTGGCGCCCGCTCCCCTGGTGCTCGCGCTCGCGGACGACCCGGACGAGTACCTGCGCTGCTGCGGGACCGTCGGCGCGGGACGGCTGCTCGTCGAGGCCCTGGCGGCCGGGGACGACGACGGCGCCCGCGACCTGCTCGCGCTGCTGCACGACCGCGCCGCGGACCCGCTGTGGCGGGTGCGGGAGGCGACCGCGATGGCCCTGCAGCGCCTCGGCGACGACCGGCCGGCGGACCTGCGCGGGGTCGTCGCCGACTGGGCCGCGGACGCCCACCCGCTGGTCCGCCGTGCGGCCGTCGCGGGTGTGTGCGAGCCCCGGCTGCTGCGCGACCCGGCGACCGCGGCCGCAGCCCTGTCCGCGTGCACCACGGCCACCGACGCGCTCGCCGCCCTCCCGGCGGACGCGCGCCGCCACCCCGACGTCCGCACCCTGCGCCAGGCGCTCGGGTACTGCTGGAGCGTGGCCGTGGCCGGCGACCCGGGCGCGGGCCTGCCGGCGTTCGCCGCCCTGCGCACCACCACCGACCCGGACGTCGCGTGGGTGGTGCGGGAGAACGAGAAGAAGAGCCGGCTGCGCCGCCTGCTCGACTGACCGCCGAGGAGACCCGTGCCGTCCGCGACCCGAGCCGTCCCCGCCGTCGCCCCGACCGGCGGGTCCCGTCGCCTGCGCGAGCCGCGCGACCTGCCCGACCTGCCCGACCTGCCCGACCCGTGCGACCGCGCCGCGGCGCCCAGCGACCGGCACGCCCGCCGCTCCCGCCGCCGGGCGGGTGCCGCCCTCGCCCTGGGGCTGCCCGCGCTGCTCGCCGGCACCGGCTGCGGGGCGGCGACCGAGCGACCGCCCGCCGCGGAGGTCGCGGCCGCCCCCGACTGCCTCGCGACCGACGTCCTGTGGGGACTCGGCCTGACGCCGCCGGAGGGCCACGACCGCCCGGCCCCCGCGGCGGGGTCGGTCCCCGAGGGGTTCCTCCCCGTCTCGGCCGTGCACTGCCGCGGCCCGCTCGACGGACCGGTGCAGCCCGGACCGGCCGCACCCGGTGGCGACGCGGAGCCGGCGCCCGGGTTCCTGACCGTGCCCGAGGGCGAGGCGGTCGACCTCGGCGACCTCCCCGCGGTGCCCGGGGCGCCCGAGCCGTCCCCCGCGGCCGTCGCGGTCACGGAGGTCGAGCTGGCCGGCGACCTCGGTCCCCTGCTCGCCCAGCTCGCGCGCCCGAGCCGGGTCGCGGGGCCCGACCAGGTCTGCGCCGCGGTGTGGCTGCCGCAGCCGCAGGTCTACCTGGTGGACGCCGGCGGCAGGGCCGTGCGGGTGCAGTGGCCGTCCGACGAGTGCGGCGTCCTGCTGGACGGCGTGACGTCCCCGCTGGCGGTGCTGCGGACGGTCGGCACCCGCGTCCTGGTGGCCGGGCCGGCCTGACGGCGCGTCAGTCGGTGGCGGCGAACGCGCGCAGCGCGATGCCGACCGCGTGCTGGAACAGCCGCTCGCGCTCGTCCGCGTCGAGCTCGGCCGCCTGGAACGTGAAGTCCGAGACGGACAGCAGCGCCAGGGCCTCCGCCTTCTCCCGGTCGGCGGCCGCATACAGCCCGGCGGCCTCCATCTCGACGGCGAGCGTGCCGTGCTCGACCAGCGCCTGCATGAGCTGCGGCCGGTCCGCGTAGAACACGTCGGAGGTCAGCACCGGCCCGGCGTGGACGCGCGCCCCCTCGACGTCGCGCGCGGCGGCCACCGCGGCGGACGCGAGCGCGAAGCTCGGGGCGTGGGAGTAGTGCAGCCCCGGCAGCCGGTTGGCGCTGACGCCGGAGTCGGTGTGCGCGGCCGTGGCGACCACGACGTCGCCGAGCTCGAGGTGCCGCTGCATGCCGCCCGCCGTGCCGATGCGGATGATCCGCCGCACCCCGTAGAACCGGAACAGCTCGGTGGCGTAGATCGAGATGGACGGCACGCCCATCCCGGACGCCATCACGGACACCGGCCGGCCCTGCCAGGTCCCCGTCCAGCCGACGACGCCGCGCACCTCGGTCACCAGCCGCGCGTCGTCCAGCACCGTCTCCGCGATCCGGGTGGCGCGGCGCGGGTCGCCCGGCATGAGGACGTCCGGGGCGAAGTCGCCGGGCTGCGCGGAGATGTGCGGGGTGGGCATGGGGGTCTCCTGATCGGGGCGGAGCGGGGGCCGGGCGGGTCCGGACGTCGCGCCGCCGCCCTCCCGGGCGCGGGCGGGCGGCGGCGCGACGACGGGCGGTGGCGTCAGCGGGTGCCGACGATGTCGACGACGAACACCAGGGTGTCGCCGCCGCGGATGCCGGCCTGCGGTACACCGCGGTCGCCGTAGCCCAGGTGCGGCGGGATCGACAGCAGCACGCGCGACCCGACGGGCTGGCCGACCAGGCCCTCGTCCCAGCCGCCGATGACGGCGCCGACGCCGATCGGGAACGAGATCGAGGACCCGCGGTCGTACGAGTTGTCGAACACGTGGCCGCCCCAGGTCTGGCCCAGGTAGTGCACCTCGAGGTCGTCGCCGGCCTCGACGAGCGCGCCGTCGCCGGGCGCGAGGACGACGACCTCGAGCTCGGCGGGCGCCTCGCCCTCGGGGAACGTCAGGGTCGGCTTCTCGCCGAACGATCCGGTGGCCTCGGGCAGGGTGGACATGACGTCTCCTCGGTCGTGGGCTGAACTCCCCCATCCTGCCCGCTCCCGGGCCGTCGCCGCGAACCCGGGGGACCGGCCGCCCGGCGCGCGACGGGTTAGCGTCGTCCCGGCGGGCGAGGGGCGCCCGCCGGGACGGGAGCACCGATGTCGCTGACCACCTGGGCCGGGAACCTCACCTACGCCGCCGCGCGCGTGCACGAGCCGCGGACCGTCGAGCAGGTGCAGGAGGTGGTCGCGGGCGCGAGGCGGGTGCGGGCGCTCGGGACGCGGCACTGCTTCAACGACCTCGCGGACACCGAGCACGACCTGGTCCGGCTGGACGGGCTCGACCCGGACGTCCACGTCGACGCCGGCGCCCGGACGGTGTCGGTGGCCGCCGGCACCCGCTACGGAGCGCTCGCCCGCGTCCTGCACGCGCAGGTCTGGGCCCTGCACGACCTCGCCTCGCTGCCGCACATCTCGGTGGCCGGGGCGGTCGCCACCGCCACGCACGGGTCGGGCGACCGGTCCCGGAACCTCGCCGCAGCCGTCGCGGCGGTGGACCTGGTGACCGCCGACGGCACGCTGCGGCACGTCGCGCGCGGGGACGCCGACTTCCCGGGTGTCGTCGTCGGGCTCGGCGCGCTCGGCGTCGTCGTGCGGGTCACGCTCGACGTCGAGCCGACGTACGACGTCGCGCAGGAGGTCCACACCGACCTGCCGTGGGACGTCGCGCTGGAGCACCTGGACGACGTGACCGGGTCCGCCGACTCCGTGAGCCTGTTCACCGACTGGACCGGCCCCGCGGTGCAGCAGGTCTGGCGCAAGACCCGCCTGGCCGCCGGCGCCGGCTACGAGCGACGCACCGAGCTGTTCGGCGCGCGCCCGGCGCCCGGCCCGCTGCACCCCCTGCCCGGCATCGACCCCGTGCACTGCACCGAGCAGCTCGGCGTCCCCGGTCCGTGGCACGAGCGGCTGCCGCACTTCCGGCTGGAGTTCACGCCCAGCAACGGCGACGAGCTGCAGTCCGAGTACCTCGTCCCCCGCGGGCGCGCCGCCGAGGCGTTCGGGGCGCTGCGGGCCCTCGCCCCCGTCGTCGCGCCGCTGCTCCAGGTCTCGGAGGTCCGCACCGTCGCGGGCGACGACCTGTGGCTCAGCACGGCGTCCGGCGGCGACCGGGTCGCCCTGCACTTCACGTGGCAGCCGCGGCAGCCCGAGGTCGAGGCCGTCCTGCCCCGCCTGGAGGCCGCGCTGACCCCGCTCGGGGCGCGGCCGCACTGGGGCAAGCTGTTCGCCTCGCTCGGCGCGCCCGGCTCGGACCCCCGCGCGCTCTACCCGCGGCTGGACGACTTCCGCGCGCTGGTGGCGCGCACCGACCCGGAGGGCACGTTCCGCAACGCGTTCGTCGACCGGCACGTCCTGGGGGCGTGACCGGGGCGGGCGCCCCGCCGCACGCCCGCGGCGCTCAGCGCGCCAGGAACGCCAGCAGGTCGTGCCGGGTGAGGACGCCCACCGGCACGCCGTCGTCGACCACCATGAGCGCGTCGTGCTTCTGCAGCGCCTCGCGCGCCGAGCCGACCGTCTCCCCGGACCCGATGAGCGGCAGCGGCGCCGACATGTGCCGGTCGACGCGGTCCGACAGCGAGGCGGCGCCCGAGAACACGGCGTCCAGCAGCTCGCGCTCGGAGACGGCGCCCGCGACCTCGCCGATCTTCACGGGCGGCTCGGCGCCGACGACCGGCATCTGCGAGACGCCGTACTCCTGGAGGATCTCGATGGCGTCCCGGACCGTCTCGTTGGGGTGCGTGTGGACGAGCGCCGGCACGCTGCCGTCCTTCGTCCGCAGCACGTCGCCGACGGCGGCGCCCTCGCCCGCGTCGAGGAACCCGTAGGACCGCATCCAGCGGTCGTTGAAGATCTTCGACAGGTAGCCCTTGCCGCTGTCCGGCAGCAGCACCACGATCACCGCGCGGGCCGCCGCCTCCGGGTCGTCCTCCTCGAGGCGGCGGGCCAGGCGC
Organism: Cellulomonas olei; assembly: GCF_039548315.1. Taxonomy (NCBI): domain Bacteria; kingdom Bacillati; phylum Actinomycetota; class Actinomycetes; order Micrococcales; family Cellulomonadaceae; genus Cellulomonas; species Cellulomonas olei. The sequence continues at coordinate 18,276 of NZ_JBCLVN010000030.1, read as the reverse complement.
AGCGCGCCCTCGACCGCCATCCCGCACGACCCGCCGACCAGCAGCGCCTCCTCGCGGGCCAGGCGCCGCGTCATCGCGAACGAGTCGGCGTCGGACACGGGGATGATCTCGTCCGGCACCGCCGGGTCGTACGCGGACGGCCAGAAGTCCTCGCCGACGCCCTCCACCAGGTACGGCCGGCCGTCGCCGCCGGAGTACACCGAGCCCTGCGGGTCGATGCCGACCACGCGGACCGGGCCGCCGTCGGCCGCCGGGCGGTCCGCCGAGACGTCGTGCAGGTAGCGGCCGGTGCCGGTGATGGTGCCGCCGGTCCCGACGCCCGCGACGAAGTGCGTGACCCGGCCGTCGGTGTCGGCCCAGATCTCCGGGCCGGTCGAGTCGTAGTGGCTCGCGGGGCCGTTGACGTTGGCGTACTGGTTGGGCTTCCAGGCGCCCTCGATCTCGGTGACCAGGCGGTCCGACACCGAGTAGTAGGAGTCCGGGTGGTCGGGCGGGACGGCGGTCGGCGTGACGACGACCTCCGCGCCGTACGCGCGCAGCACGTCGCGCTTGTCCTCCGAGACCTTGTCCGGGCACACGAACACGCAGCGGTAGCCCTTGCGCTGGGCGACGAGCGCCAGACCGACGCCCGTGTTGCCGCTGGTCGGCTCGACGATGGTGCCGCCGGGCCGCAGCTCGCCGGAGGCCTCGGCCGCCTCGATCATCCGCAGGGCGATGCGGTCCTTGGCGGACCCGCCCGGGTTGAAGTACTCGACCTTGGCCAGGACGGTGGCGGACAGGCCGGCGGTCACGGCGTTGAGGCGGACCAGCGGCGTGTTGCCGACGAGGTCGGAGACGTGCTGCGCGTACTTCACGGGACTCCAGACGGCCGAGGGGGTGGCGGGGACGTGCGACGGCCCCGTCGCACCAGCCTAGGGCCGGGCGGCGGGGCCGTCGTGGGGGTGGCGTCAGTCGCGGCCCTGGAGGATCGCGAGGATCCGCAGGATCTCCAGGTACAGCCAGACGAGCGTGACGATGAGGCCGAACGCCGCGGACCAGGCGAACTTGTTCGGCACGCCCTGCTCGACGCCGCGCTTGATGGCGTCGAAGTCCATGATGAGGCTCGCGGCGGCCAGGCCGACCGCGAACAGGCCGGCGAGCACGCCGACCCACCCGTTGCGCAGCGGGCCGAAGCCGTCGCTCGCGACGAAGAACATCATCACGACGTTGACCAGCGAGTACGCCAGGTAGCCCACCATCGCGATGAGCAGCCAGCGCGTGAACTTCGGGGTGACGCGGACGCGGCCGGACTTGAACAGGAACAGCGCGGCACCGAAGGTGGCGAACGTGGCGATGATCGCCTGCATGACGATCGGCTGCACGTTGCCGGTGACGTCGGTGGTCATGTTCTGGAACGCCAGGCTGATCCCGCCGAGGAACACGCCCTGCGCCACCGTGTACAGCGTGATGAGCACGGGGCTCGGCTCGCGCTTGAACGCGTTGACGAGGCCGAGCACCAGGCCGGCGATCGCGCCGATCGGCCAGATGCCGGGCGCCAGGTTCCAGGTCGCCGCCGCGACGACGACGAGCAGCGCGAGCAGCCCGCCCGTCTTGACGATGACGTCGTCGTAGGTCAGGCGGCGCGTGTCGCGCGTGGTCGCGGACGGCGCGCCGTACATCTGCTCGAGCGTCGACGCCTCGACGACCGGGCCCGTCGAGCCGAGGGTGCCCGTCGGGGCACCCTGCTGCGGGCGGGCGGCCCGGTTCCCGCGGGCGCGCGGGTCGCCGAAGACGGCGCTGTTGTTGAACACCGGGTTGCTCATCGGTCCTCCAGGGTCGGTTCGAGATCGAGCCGGCAGTGGTTCACCACCCTAGAACGCCACGCCGCCTCCGGAAGTTCCCCGGCGCACGACGCGACCTGCGCGGGAGCCCGGACCCGAGCGGGTCATCCGTGAGGAGGACCCGCGTCGTCCCCCCGGGCGAGCGCGGGGCCGGCCGGGTTCGGCCGTGCGACCGTTCCGCGCCGGCGCACCGGTCCGTACGGTCGTGACGTACCGGAACCCACCAGTGAGGACACCATGATCGAGGCACGAGGACTGACCAAGAGGTACGGCAGCAAGACCGCCGTCGCCGGCATCGACTTCACCGTGCAGCCGGGCAAGGTCACGGGCTTCCTCGGCCCGAACGGCGCCGGGAAGTCCACCACCATGCGGATGATCATGGGCCTGGACCGCCCGACGGCCGGCACCGTCACGGTCAACGGCCGCCCCTACGCGCAGCACCGCTCCCCGCTGACGGAGGTCGGCGCGCTGCTCGACGCGAAGGCGGTGCACTCGGGCCGCTCCGCGACCAACCACCTGCGGGCCGTCGCCGCGACCCACGGCATCGGCCGCAAGCGCGTCGACGAGGTCATCGAGATGACCGGCCTGCAGGGCGTCGCCGGCAAGCGCGTCGGCGGGTTCTCGCTCGGCATGGGCCAGCGCCTGGGCATCGCCGCGGCGCTCCTCGGCGACCCGCGCACGCTGATCCTCGACGAGCCGGTCAACGGCCTCGACCCCGAGGGCGTGCTGTGGGTCCGCAACCTGGTCAAGCACCTGGCCGGCGAGGGCCGCACCGTGTTCCTCTCCTCGCACCTCATGAGCGAGATGGCGCTGACCGCGGACCACATCCTCGTGATCGGCCGCGGCCGGATCATCGCGGACGCCCCCGTGGCGGACATCGTGGCCGGCGCGTCCGGCGCGAGCGTCCGGGTCCGCAGCCCCCAGGCGGCCCAGCTCGCCGACCTGCTGCGCGGCCCCGACACCACCGTGACCTCCGTCGAGGCGGGCCTGCTGGAGGTCGCGGGCGCCACCGCCCCGGCCGTCGGCGAGCTCGCGGCGCAGCACGGCCTGGTGCTGCACGAGCTCACGCCGGTGTCCGCGTCGCTGGAGGCGGCCTACATGTCGCTGACCGCCGACGACGTCGAGTACCACTCCGACCCCGCGGCCCTCGCCGCCACGACCAGCCAGGAGGCCCGGCGATGACCGCCACCGCCACCGTCCCCGCCGCCCGCCGCGCCGGCTCGTCCCGCGCCGCCGGCGACGTCCGCGTCACGTTCCCGCGGCTGGTCCGCTCGGAGTGGATCAAGCTCTGGACCGTCCGCTCGACGTGGTGGGTGCTGCCCATCACGGTGCTCGCGCAGACCGGCATCGCGTGGATGATCGCGTACTTCGGCACCCGGGAGATGGAGTCCGGGGGCATGGACCTCGGCCGCTTCACCGCCGGTGACGTCGTCGGCGGCATCCAGTTCGCGCAGCTCGCGATCTGCGTGCTCGCGGTGCTCACCATCACCGGCGAGTACTCGACCGGGATGATCCGCAGCACGCTCACCGCCGCCCCGACCCGCACGCCGGCCCTGCTGGCCAAGGGCCTCGTCGTGGTGGTCGTCGCGTGGGTCACCGGCGTGGTCGGCACCCTCGCGTCCTGGGCCGTGACGTACCCCGTGCTCGGCGAGCAGTACCGCGTGGACCTCGGCGACGCCGTGAACCAGCGGATCTTCGTCGGCGCGCCGCTCTACCTCGCGGCGATCGCGCTGCTCGCGTACGGCATCGGCGCGCTCCTGCGGCACTCGGCCGGCGCGCTCGCCACCGTGCTGGGCCTGCTGCTGGTGGTCGAGAGCGTGTTCGCGATGGTCCCGTGGACGTTCTTCCAGAAGGTGAGCCCGTACCTGCCGATGTCCGCAGGGTCGCAGCTCGTGCAGAACGGCGGCCCCGACGCCACGCTGTCCCCCTGGGAGGGCTTCGGGGTGCTGGTGGCCTGGGGCCTGGTCGCGCTCGCCGGCGCGCTGGTGCTCGCGAAGCGCCGCGACGCCTGACCCGGCCGCGCCCGTGGCAGGGTGGCCCCGTCCCGCTCCGGCGGGGCGGGGCCGCCGCCGTCCCGACCCGCCCGTCCACGCCGTCCACCCGTCCGCCCGTCCGCCCGTCCGCCCCGCCGCCCCTGGAGGTCCCGCTGAGCCCGAGCACGAGCCCGGCCCCGGACGCCGCCCCGCAGGCCTTCACCGAGCTCGACGCGCGGCGGCTCGGCCGCGTCCGGCGCTTCTTCGCCCGGCACCCGGTCGCGTCGGACGTGCTGGTCTGCCTCGTGTACGCGGTGGCGGGCGTGTCGGAGGCCGGCCCGCAGGGCTCGACCGGCGTCCTGCTGGACGGCGGCCCCGCGGCGACCGCGCTGTCGCTGGCGCTCACGGTGCTCGGGCTGGGCGTGCTGGCCGTCCGGCGGCGCTGGCCGGTCCGCGTCGCGCTGGCCATGGCCGCGCTCGGCCTGCTGCAGGTGCTCGTCGACGGGCACGTCGGGGCGTTCGACCTGGGGTTCGCGCTCGCGCTGTACGTCGTCGCGGCCAGCCGGCCGCAGCGCGTCGCCTGGTCGGTGCTCGGCATCGCCACGGTGGTGGTCGTCGGCGCGCTGGCGCTGTGGGGCGGGCGGACGGAGCCGGAGCCCGGCTCGGTGACGGTGACGACCTCCGAGGGCACCGACGTCCGGCCGCTGCCGCAGCCGGTCCTCACCTCGGACGCGCCCAGCTTCCTCCTGGTCGGCCTCGGGGCGTTCGCGATCGGCGCGAACGTGCGGGCCCGCCGGCTGCACACCCGCGCGCTGGTCGACCGGCACCAGCAGCTCGTCGACGCCGGCGAGCAGCACGCGAAGCTCGCCGCGGCCGCCGAGCAGACCCGGATCGCGCGCGAGATGCACGACGTGGTCGCGCACGGCCTCACGGTGATGATCGCCCTGTCGGACGGCGCGCGGGTGGCCGTGCGGCGGTCCCCGGACGACGCGGTGGCCGCGCTGGACCTGCTGTCCGAGACCGGCCGGTCCGCCCTCAACGACATGCGGCGGATGCTCGGCGTGCTGCGCGGCGCGGACGTGCCGCTGGAGCCGCAGCCCGGCACGCACGACCTGGAGTCGCTGGTGCAGCAGTTCCGCGCCGCGGGTCTCACGGTCCACCTGACCACGGCGGGGCCCGCGCTCCCCGCGGACGCCGGCCTGGCGCTGACGGTCTACCGCGTGGTCCAGGAGTCGCTGACGAACGTGCTGCGCCACGCCGGCAGCGGCGCGCGCGTGGACGTGCTCGTGCGGCACGGCGCGGGCCGCATCGGGATCGAGGTCGTGGACGACGGCGGCGGCGCGGACCCGGTCGCGGAGCCCGACCCGGAGCCGGGCCGGCGCGCGCGCCTCAGCGGGCGCCTCGCGGAGCGGCTCGAGGACCCGCTGGCCACGCGCACCGATGCCGGCGGCACCGAGACCCTCGTGCCGGGTCAGCCGGTCCGGACCGGGCGCGGGCTGGTGGGCATGCGGGAGCGCGCCGCGGTCTACCGTGGCTCCGTGGCGGCGGGGCCGTACCGGGGCGGCTGGCGGGTGCACGTGGAGCTCCGCACCGAGGACTCCGGGACCGCGACCACCACCGACGAGCACGACGAGGAGCGCACGTGAGCAGCACCGGGGACGCGACGGGGTCCGGCACCGGGCCGGGGGCGACGGGCCCGGGCGGCGCGTCCGGCCCGGTGCGCGTCCTGCTGGTCGACGACCAGCCGCTGCTGCGCATGGGCTTCCGGCTGGTGCTCGACGACGAGGACGACCTCACGGTGGTGGGCGAGGCCGGCGACGGCGCGGAGGCGCTGCGCCAGGTCGCCGCCCTGCAGCCCGACGTCGTGCTCATGGACGTCCGGATGCCCGGGACGAACGGCATCGAGGCGACGCAGCGGATCGTCGCGTCCGGGTCGCCGTCGCGCGTGCTCATCCTCACGACGTTCGACCTGGACGAGTACGCGTTCGCCGCGCTGCGGGCCGGCGCCAGCGGGTTCCTGCTCAAGGACGCGCGGCCGGCGGAGCTCACCGACGCGATCCGGGCGGTGGCGACCGGGGACGCCGTGGTCTCCCCGCGGGTCACGCGCCGGATGCTCGAGCTGTTCGCCGAGGAGCTGCCGAGCGCCGCGGCGGACGCCGCCCCGCCGCGCGACGACGCCCGGCTGGCCGAGCTGACCCAGCGCGAGCGCGAGGTGCTGCTGGCCGTGGCCGAGGGGCTGTCGAACGCGGAGGTCGCGCAGCGGCTGTTCCTGTCGGAGGCCACCGTCAAGACGCACGTCGGCCGCATCCTGGCGAAGCTGGGCGTGCGGGACCGGGTGCAGGCCGTGGTGTTCGCGTACGAGTCGGGCCTGGTCGGGCGCTGACGCCTCAGGCCTCGCCGACGGCCTCCTCCGGCGTGCCCTCCACGGCGCGCGCCGCGCGGTCCCAGGCGCGCCACGTCAGCCGCTCCCCCACCGCGGTCGCCATCGACTGCCCCTTCCAGGCGAACACGACGGCCCCGAGCAGCAGCACGCCGGCGCCCACCCAGTAGGGGGCGGTCGGGCTGACGGGGTGCAGCAGGCCGGCGATGACCGGCGCGGGCGCCGCGAAGCCCCAGCGCACGAGGTTGAACGCCGCGGTCGTGGTGCGCCGCTCGGCACCGCCGATGCCGAGCGCGAGGTCCGTCAGGTTGGCGTTGGCGATGCCCATGCACACGCCCGCGAGCACGAGGACGACGACGGACTCCGCGGTCCCGGCGCTCGTGGCCAGCAGGACGAGCGCGACGAGCAGCCCGCCGACCGCGACGCCCACGGTGGCGACGGCGCCGACGCGGTGCGCGAGCCGGTGCCCGACCACGAGGATGCCGACGGCCAGGCCGACGCCCCAGGCGGTGAACACCAGGCCGAGCGGGATGACGCCGAGGCCGAGGAACACCGGCGTGTAGCCGAGCACCACGAAGAACACGAAGTTGTAGGCCGCGGTCACGACGCACAGCGCGCGGAACGCGGGCCGGCGGTAGGGCTGCAGGACGTCGCGCAGCCGCAGCGGGGTCGGCGGGTCCTGCGGGTCGCGCAGCCGGGTGACGGACATCGCGAGCGCCAGCAGCATGAGCACGCCGCAGGCCGCGAAGGGCACGCGCCAGGAGATCTGGCCGAGCAGCCCGCCGAGCAGCGGGCCGACGGCGAAGCCCAGGCCCACGCAGGTCTCGAACAGCTCGACGACCCACTCCCGGTCCGTCGCGAGCGCGACCAGCAGCACCATCGCCGTCGCGAAGAACATGGCGTTGCCGAGGCCCCACAGCCCGCGCAGGACGGCGAGCTGGGTGATCGAGCCGGACAGCGAGGCGAGCACCGAGGCGACCGCGACGACGCTGACGCCGGTGGCGAGCACGGCCCGGTACCCGAACCGGCCGGTGGCGATGACCGCGGGGATCATCCCCACCGCCATGACGACCAGGTACGCCGTGAACAGCAGCTCGATCTGCCAGGTGGAGGCGCCGATCTCCGTGCCGATGACGGGCAGGATCGGGTCCACCACGGCGATGCCCGCGATGGCGAAGAACGCCGTGAGGGCCGTGGCATAGATCGCTGTGCGGTGCGGTTCGTGGTGGCGGCTGGGCATACGTCTCCTGAGGAAGCTCGTCGTCGGGGGTTTATCTGTACTATACAGCCATCGGCCACAGCACCGCGTGGCAGACTGCCGACGCCGACGACGAGGACCCGAGGTGACCATGGAGCAGCCCGCCGACGCGGTGCGCACGATCGAGGCCCAGGTGGCGATGCTGCTGCGCCTCGCGGACCGGACCCGCCGGGCCGGGGCGCGCGCCCGCGGGGAGATCGAGCGGTCCGCGTACCTCGTGCTCTCCGTCCTGGCCGTCGAGGGCACCGCCAGCGTCAACGCGATCGCCGACGCCCTGCGCCTCGACCCCTCGACCGTCACGCGGCAGGTGCTCGCGATGGAGCAGGCCGGGCAGGTCCGACGCACCGCCGACCCGGGCGACGGCCGCGTGACGCTGGTCGCCCCCACCGACGCCGGGCTCGAGGCCCTCGCGACGACGCGGGACGTCCGGGCGCGCGTGTACGCCGAGGTGCTCGACGACTGGCCCGAGGACGACCGCGCGGAGCTCGCGCGGCTGCTGACCCGCCTCAACGCGGACATCGACACCTGGGGCCGGGCGCACCCGGCGCGCTGAGGGCGCACCGGCGGGCAGAGCCCGGACGCGGGCCCGGACGCGGGCCCGGGCACGTGACCGGACACGGGCCGGGCACGTGACGGGGCCCCGCACCAGCACCTACGCTCGTCACCGGCGGTCGACACCCCGGGGCCGCCTCCCCCGGCGCCGCCCGGCGTCCGGCACCCCGACCGGAAGTGCCCCGTGACCTCTCCCGACCTCGCAGCCGCGCCCGCGGGCCCTCCCCGCAAGGGCCGCACCGCGCTGCGCGCCGTCGTGCTGCGCACCCAGCACCTCACGCCCGCGATGGTCCGCGTGACCCTGGGCGGACCGGGCCTCGCGGGCTTCCGGCCGTCCGCGGCCGCGGACTCCTACGTGAAGCTCGTGTTCCTGCCCGGCGTCGGCCGCACGGTCACCGGCGCGGACGCCCTCGCGCTGTGGACCACGCCCGAGGGCGTCGTCGACCTGGCGGCCGCCCGGGAGGCCCTGCCGCCCGAGCACCAGCCCCGTCTGCGCACGTACACGGTGCGGGCGTGGGACGACATGGAGCTCACGCTGACGCTCGACGTCGTCGTCCACGGCACCGCCGGCCTCGCGGGTCCGTGGGCCGCGACCGCCGCTCCCGGGGACGAGGTCGCGGTCGTCGGGCCGGGCGGCGGGTACAGCCCGGACCTGGGCGCCGACCACCACCTGCTCGTCGGCGACGCGTCCGCGCTGCCCGCCGTCGCGGTCGCGCTCGAGCGGCTCGGCGACGCCGCGTCCGGGCTCGCCGTGCTCGAGGTGGCCGACCGCGGCGAGGAGGTCGCGCTGCACGTGCCCGACGGCGTCGCGCTGCGCTGGGTGCACACCGGCGACGCCGCACCCGGCGCGCGCCTGGTGGAGGCCGTGCGCGAGCTGCCGTGGCCGGACGGCCGGGTGCACGCGTTCGTGCACGGGGAGGCCGGGGCCGTGCGCGACCTGCGGCGGTACCTGCGGGTCGAGCGACGCCTGCCCGCCGCCGACCTGTCGATCTCCGGCTACTGGCGCCTGGGCACCGACGACGAGGGCTGGCGCGCCGCGAAGCGCGACTGGCTGCGGGGCATCGAGGAGTCCGAGTCGGCCGAGGGCCTCGACTGACCCCCCGCCGGCGCCCCGAGGCTCCCGCGGGGCCCCGGAGCCCGCGGGACCGCGGTCAGGCGCCCGGCGCCAGGTGCCACGGACGCGCCGGGTCCGTCGCCCGCGGGTCCGCGGCCAGCCGCACCGCGTAGGTCGCCGGCGGCGGGCCGTCCGGCACCGGCCCCAGGTACTCGTGCCCCGTGAGCCGGCACCACGCCGGCAGGTCGACCGGCGCGACCGGGTCGGACGTCGTCAGGTGCACGACCGTGCCGGCCGGCAGCTCGCGCGCGCGGTCGCGCAGCAGGACCAGAAGGCGGGCGCAGCCCAGGTCGCCGCCGTCGATGTGCACCGTCACGAGGCGTGACCGTACCAACACCCGCGGGCCGCACGGCGGGCGACGAGCGTGCGAGCGCCCGGGCCGTCGCGCCGGGCGGGTCAGCGCCGGCGCCCGGTCACGCCACGTCGCGCGGAGCCGGGACCACGCCCGGCGCCGGCACGGCCCCGGCGACCAGCCCGGCGGCCACCTCGCGGGCGTCCCGGTGGCTGGCCGCGTCCCGCAGGTACGCCAGCGCCTCGGCCGCGTCGCACCGGCGCTGCGCCATCACCACCCCCACCGCCCGGTCGATGAGCGGCTGGGACCGGCTGCACGCCAGCAGGTCGTCCATCGTGTGCGCGAGCGCGATCACCTCGTCGCGGGCCCGCACCACCGACGCGATGCCCTCCGCGATGCCCGCGGCCCGCTCCGCGACCTCGTCCCAGCGGGCCGGGCGGCGCCCGTACAGCGACAGGTGCACGGTCACGTCACGGTGGACCCCCGCGACCACCGCGGCCGACCGGAAGCCCTGCACCCGGCAGGCGTGCGCCCACACCGGCCACCGCCGCTGCACGTCGGGGTCCGCCAGGTCCGGCAGCAGCACCGGGTCCCCGGTCAGCCGCACCTGGTAGCGCGGGCCCCGGCGCGGCCGGTCCTGCGCGCCGTCGCAGCGGGCCGCGCCGACCGAGGACGCCGCCAGCCAGCGGTCCACGCCCCGCACCGTCGCGGTGGCGCAGGCGTGCGCGTCCACCGCCCCGGCGGTGCGACCCGCCTGGTCGGTGAGCGTCTGGATGAGTGCGTCCAGCGAGGCGTCGGCGTGCAGCCGGACGGCCTCGTCGTGACCGGGCATCGGGTCCCCCCGCGAGCTCGCGCCGGCCTGCGCGCCGCTGCACAGGGGGTCAGGATGGCGCTCTCCGGCGCGGTGCGCCACCGGAGGGTGCCGCCGGATCCCGGCTGCACGCTCCGGCGGCAGTCGTGCGTCGGCACGAGGACACCGGGGGGCTCCGGATCGAGGTCGAGGTCGAGGTGCCCCCGGCGGGGGTCGAACCCGCACTGTGCCGGGTTTAAGCCGGCTGCCTCTGCCGGTTGGGCTACGGGGGCCGGGGCCATCCTGCCACCCACGCCGGAGGTCCGGACCCGCGGGGAGGGACGGGCGCGGGTGCACGAGGACGGAACGGGCCCGGGGCGTCGTCGGACGCGCCCGGGCCCTCCTCCGCGGCTCAGTGCACCGCGGGCCGCTCCCCCGCCGGCGGCCGGCGCACCAGCAGCGACGCGCCGACCGCGACGACCGACACGACGCCGCCCCACAGGAACGCGTCCTGCACGCCGGCCGTCGTCGCGTCGAGCACGTCCGCGCCCGCCGCGAGCCGCCCGGCCGTGGTGGTGGACAGCACCGTGATGAACAGCGCGGTGCCCGCGGCGCCCGCGAGCTGCTGGACGGTGTTGACGATCGCGCTGCCGTGCCCGTACAGCTCGCGCGGCAGGGTGCCGAGCGCGGACGTGAACAGCGGCGTGATCATGAACGCCAGCCCGGCGGACAGCAGCGTGTGCACCGCGACGACGGCCGCGGCCGAGGTCCCCGGGTGCAGCGTCGACATCAGCCACAGCGCGGCGCTGAGCGCGACGGCGCCCGGCGTGACGAGCGGACGCGGCCCGAACCGGTCGAACAGCCGCCCCACGAGCGGGGACAGCGCACCCATGACGACGCCGCCGGGCAGCAGCAGGAGCCCGGTCTGGAGGGTGCCGCGGCCCAGCACGCCCTGCAGGAAGATCGGCAGCACGATGAGGGCGCCGAACATCGCCATGAACGAGATGACCAGCACGAGGGTCGACACCGTGTAGGAGCGGTGCGCGAAGACGCGCAGGTCGAGCAGCGCGCCCGTCGTCCGCTGCAGGGCGAGCTGCCGCCGGACGAACACGGCGAGCGCCACCACCCCGACGGTCAGCGGGATCCAGGGTGCGACCGGCGCGTGGCCGCCCGCCGACTCCCCGATGCTCGACAGCCCGAAGATCAGCGCGCCGAAGCCCACGGCGGACAGCGCCAGCGAGACGACGTCGAGGCGGGCGTCCCGCGGGGTCGTCACGTCGCGGACCCGCCACACCCCGAGGCCCAGCGCGACGAGCGCGATCGGCAGCATCACGAGGAACACCCACCGCCAGGACAGCTGCGACAGCACCAGGCCGGACATCGTCGGGCCGACCGCGGGCGCCACGGAGATGACGATGGAGATCGTGCCCATGACCCGGCCGCGGATCGCCGGCGGCACCAGCGTCAGCACCGTCGTCATCAGCAGCGGGATCATCACCGCGGTCCCGCTCGCCTGCACCACGCGGCCGGCCAGCAGCACGCCGAACCCGGGCGCCACCGCGGCGATCGTCGTCCCGGCGGTGAACAGCGACATCGCCGCGACGAACACCTGCCGGGTGCGGAACCGGTCCATCACCCAGCCGGTCGCGGGGATGACCACGGCCATCGTCAGCATGAACCCGGTGGTCAGCCACTGGCCCGTCGCCGCGGAGACGCCGAGCTCCTCCATGAGCACCGGCAGGGCGACGCCCATCGCGGTCTCGTTGAGGATGACGACGAAGCCGGCGACCAGCAGCAGCGCGATGACGGTGCGGTCGGCCGGGTCGAGCCGCACCGGCGCGGGCGCGGCCTGCGGCTCGGCGGGCGTGGGCGGCTGGTCCGCGGCTCCGCGCGGCGCGGGCGGAGGAGACGGCGGCAGGGTGCCGGTGCGAGCAGTCATGGGTCTCCCTCGGTCGGGTGGTCGTCCACCTGGGGGTGCGGGGGCCGCTCGCGGGCGCGGGGGCGCCGGGCGCAGGGCAGCGGTACGTCGTCGACCTGGAACCCCCGCCGGGGGACGGGCATTCCGGGTGTCCGCCGGTCGGACGCCGGCGACTGCGCCATGGTGCCACCCGGCACCGACACGGACGCCAGCGATTTCTGCCCCCGGGCCCCCGTCGACCCCGCGCCCGGTCGCCCCTCGGCACTCGGCCCTCGGCACTCGGCCCTCGGCACTCGGCCCTCGGCCCTGGGCACGACACCGCCCGCCCACGGCCCCGTTCGGAGGCTCCCGACGTGGTCGGGGACCTCCACGCGTCATCGGAGGTGTCCGGGGAGGTCTCCGATGACGCGCAGAGGTCTCCGTACGCGTTCGGAGCCTCCGACGGGGTCGGTGGGCGGGCGGGGGGCGGCGGGCGGCGGGTGGTGCGGAGGCGGCGCCGGCGGCCGCGGGGGCCGGGGGCGGGGTTGGCCCGTCAGGCCGTGGCGCCTGCCGTGGGCTTCGGCTCGGCGGCGGGCTTCGCCTCCGTGCTCGCGACCGGGCTGTGGTCCTCGGCGGCGGGCTCGGCCTTCGGGCGGGGCGGGACCGACGCGGCGCGGAACTCCGCGCGCGGGTCGTGCAGCGAGCCGAGCGGCACGACCTCGCGGCGCCACAGCAGGTTCGCGGTCCAGCCGGCCATGATGCTGAGCTTGCGGTTCAGCGTCGGCATGGCGAACACGTGGTACGTGCGGTGCATGACCCACGCGAGGAACCCGCGGACCTTGATGCGGCCCATGAACTGCGCGACGCCCTTGTACATGCCGAGCGACGCGACGGCGCCGATGTTCTTGTGCTTGTAGTCGGTCGGCTCCGCGCTGCGCAGCACCCGGGCGAGGTTGTCCGCGAGGTGCGTGGCCTGCCGGATGGCGTGCTGGGCGTTCGGCGGGCAGAACTGGCCGGGCTGGGTCAGGTCCGGCACGGCGGCGCAGTCGCCGGCCGCGTAGGCGTCCGCCACGACGTTCCCGTCGGCGTCGGCGACCTGGAGCGTCGGCAGGGTGATGACGCGGCCGAGCTTGTCGAGCGGCAGGTCCGAGTTCTGCAGCACCGGGTTCGCCTTGACGCCCGCGGTCCACACGATGGTCTCGGAGTCGAACTCCGTGCCGTCGGACAGCACCACGTGGCCGTCGACGCACGAGTTGAGGAACGTCGACAGGAACACCTCGATGCGGCGCTTGCGGAGCTGCTCGAGCGTGTAGCCGCCCAGCTCCTCGGACACCTCGGGGAGGATCCGGCGCGAGCCCTCGACGAGCACGAACCGCAGGTCCTCCTGGTCGAGCGAGCGGTACTGCTTGACCGCGTCGCGCGCCATGTCCTCGACCTCGGCGATGGCCTCGACACCCGCGAAGCCGCCGCCCACGAACGTGAACGTGAGCATCCGCCGGCGCAGCTCCGGGTCCCAGGTGGACGACGCCAGGTCGATCCGCCCGAGCACGTGGTTGCGGACGGCGATGGCCTCCTCGACGTTCTTGAAGCCGATGGCCTGCTCCGCGAGCCCGGGGATGGGCAGCGTGCGGGCGACCGACCCGAGGCCGACGATGAGGTGGTCGTAGGTGATCCAGTACGGGTCGCCCTCCTCGGGCGTGACCTCGACGGTGCGCTCGGCGTGCTTGATCGCCGAGACCTTGCCCTGGAGCACGTCGATGCCCTTGAGGGCGCGGCGGTGCGGCGCCACCACGTGGCGGGCGTCGATCGACCCGGCCGCGGCCTCCGGGAGGAAGGGCGCGTAGGTCATGTAGGGACGCGGGTCGACCACGACGATGGCGGCCTCCCGGTTCCCGAGGCGCCGGCGCAGCCGCCGGGCGGAGTACAGCCCCACGGAACCGCCGCCGAGGATGACGATGCGCGGCACCTTGCGGGGCTTCCCCGACGCGCGCGCGGGGGTCGTGACGGTGGCCTCAGACATACGTCAACGGTACGTCCCATGACTTGTTGAAAGCGACCCGACCCCACGTGATCCTGGGCACAAAGTCCCGGGAGGACCCGTCACGGGGTGGCGGTGGCCCCCGGCTCGGGGCTCGCCGACGGCTCCGACCCGGGACGTTCGTCCTGGTCAGCGGGCTCCTCGCCGGCGGACTCCTCCGTGGTGGTCGTCCCGTCGTCGACGATCGCCGGGGCCTTGGCGAACGGCCGCGGCGGCTGCTGCGGCTCGGTCGTCAGCAGCCCCTCGGTCGTGGTCTCCGAACCGTCACCGCGCTCCCAGGCGAACTCCGCCGACGGTGCGCCGCGCAGCGGGTAGACGTTCCACCGCTCGCGACCGTCCTCGTCCTGCACGGGCAGGAACGACCACTCCCCCGCGACCCCCGGCAGCGACCACCAGCCCCAGCCGCCGTCGGTGACCGTGCGCACGGGCCTGCCGCGGTCGTCGTACACCTGCACGTCGGTCAGCGCGTCGCCCTCGGCGTCGTAGACGAACAGGTTGCTGACCTGCATCCCGTCCACCCAGACGCCGTCCTGCGGCTGGGTCTCGACGTACTCCGTCGAGTACCGCACCCGGGTGACCTCCCAGTCGCTCGCGACGGCGACCACCGGCACCAGGAGGACCGCCGCGGCAGCCGACACCACGACGGGGACCACCCGCCCGCGCCGCGGCACCCAGCGCCCGCGACCCCACTGCACGCTCACGACCGCCAGCACCGCGAGCACCAGCATCGTCACGGGGTTGCGCGGCAGCCAGCCCTGGGTGAAGCCGAACACCAACGCGATCGCCTGGTACACGACCCACGCGCGCGCGAGCCACCACACCGGGCGGAGCGAGACGAGGAAGTCGCGCAGGGGCGGCCACCACGGCTGCGCGCCCAGCTCGGACCCCATCCGCGCGAGGCCGAGCCGCAGCCGGGCCCACGCGCGCCGGGCGGGCGACCGGAGGTCGGGCACCGCGTCCGCCGGCTCCGGCAGCCCGGCCGCCAGGCGCAGCTCGCGCGCGTAGTCCCGCGGGTCCCCGAAGCGCACCCTCAGGTCGGCCGCGTCGCCCCCGGGAGCAGCCTGCGACTCGTCGGCCAGCGCGTCCGCCAGGTCGGCCTCGAGCCCGTCGGTCAGGTCGTCGACCTGGTCCTGCGGCAGCCCCGTCAGGTGGGCGCGGACCCGGGCGGCGTACTCCCCGACGTCCTGCACCGGCCCGGACGCGGGCGCGGCGTGGGCGGTCCCGGTCACGCTGCCTCCTCCTCGAGCAGGCGGGACATCGTGCCCGCGAACTCGCGCCAGTCCTTGCGCTGGGCGGCGAGCATCGCCCTGCCCTGCGCGTTGATCCCGTAGTACTTGCGGTGCGGCCCCTCGTCGCTCGGCACCACGTAGGACGTCAGCGCGCCCTGGGAGTACAGGCGCCGCAGCGTCCCGTAGACGGAGGCGTCGCCCACCTCGGCGAGCCCCGCGGACCGCAGCCGGCGGACGACGTCGTAGCCGTAGCCGTCCTCGTCCGCGACCACGGCCAGCACCGCGACGTCGAGCACCCCCTTGAGCAGCTGGGTCGTGTCCACCGCGCCTCCCGCATCACCGCCGGCCCTGCGGCCGGTCCGTCCGTCCCGGGGTGCGGCGCCCCCTGTCCGCCGCACCCCGGGCTGCTGGCGCGGGAGTCGACCCTCCTCGACTCCCGCAAGTCACACGGTACTACAGTTCGCGCAGTACCGGGCAGAAACGGATAGTCCGCATGTCGCAGCACGTGCGACGCGGACGGCCCCGGCGGTCAGCGCCAGGTCGGGCGGTCAGCCCCGGCGGGACGCCAGCCGCTCGGCGACGCTCCAGGCGATGCCGTCGAGGATGTCGTGCTCCGAGGTGACGACCTCGGTGAGCTCGCCGCCGGCGGCCGCGACCTCGGCACGGACCCGCTGCACGACCTCGCGCCACACCAGGGCGCCGGCGCCGATGACGTCCACCCGGCCGGGGTGCATGAACCCGAGCGCCGCGCGCGACGCCCGGTCCCGCGCGAGCAGGTCGTCGCAGGCCGCGACCACGGCGTCGACCGGGAGCACGGAGCCGTCGATCGCCGCGGGGTCGTACGCAGTCAGGCCCAGCGCGTGCGCGGTGACGGTGGTGACGGACCCGGCGAGCCCCACGAGGGTGGCGGTGCGACCGAATGGCACCTCTGCCGCCGCCACGTCGAGCGCCGCGCGGACGTCGCGGACCGCGGCCCCGACCTCGTCCGCCGCGGGCGGGTCCGACCGGAGGTGGCGCTCGGTGATGCGCACGCAGCCGACGTCCATCGAGTACGCGGCCTCCGGGCTGCCGTCCCCGAGCACCACCTCGGTGGAGCCGCCGCCGAGGTCGACCACCAGGTACGGCGCGTCGTGCCGCGCACCGAGCACCCCGGTCGCGCCCCGGAACGAGAGCGCGGCCTCCTCGACGCCGCCGATGACCTCCGGCTCCACGCCGAGCGCCTCGCGCACACCCGCGACGAACTCGTCGCGGTTCTCCGCGTCGCGCGACGCGCTGGTCGCGACGAACCGGACCGCCCCGACGCCGAGGTCCGCGCACACCTGCGCGTAGCGGCGGGTGGCGTCCAGGGTCCGCGTGAGCGCCTCCGGTGCGATGCGTCCCGTGCGGTCGACGCCCTGCCCGAGCCGCACGACCTCCATGCGGCGGTCGAGGTCCACGAGGGTCCCCGCGGACGGGTCGACGTCGGCCACCAGGAGCCGGATGGAGTTGGTCCCGCAGTCGATGGCAGCCACACGCGTCACGCGTGCCATCCTCCCACCCCCGGCGGGTGCGCCCGGCGGCTCAGCAGGTGCAGCGGTCCGGCCGCCACACGTCGCGCAGCATCAGCAGGACCTCGTCGCCGACCGGGTTCACACCGGGACCGGCCGCCAGGGCGTGCCCCACGACCACGTGCAGGCACTTCACCCGCGTCGGCATCCCCCCGGCGGAGACCCCCGCGATCTCCGGCACGTCGCCGAGCGCCGCCCGGTCCGCCAGGTACGCCTCGTGGGCGGCCCGGTACGCCGCACCCAGCTCCGGCTCGCTCTGGACCCGGGCCGTCAGCTCCTTCATCAGGCCGCCGGCCTCGAGCGTGCTGACCGCACCGACGGCGGGCGGGCACGTCAGGTAGTACGTCGTCGGGAACGGGGTGCCGTCGTCCAGCCGGGGCGCGGTGCGCACCACCAGCGGCCGTCCGCACGCGCACCGGGCGGCGACCCCCACCACGCCGCGCGCCGGCCGGCCGAGCTGCTCCCGCAGCACCGCGAGGTCGGCGTCGGTCACGTCGGGCGCGTCGTGCCGGGCGCGCGGCACCTCGGCCGGGTCGGGCAGGGCGCCCACGGTGGTCGGGGGCAGGTCGGTCACGGCGTTCCTCGGGTCGGGCTGGTCGGCGGCGGTCGGGGCAGACCTCAGGGCGTCAGCTCCGCGTCGGGGGCGCCGTCGCCCGGGCTCGGGGTCCCGTCGGCCGGCGCCGACCCATTGTCCCCCGCCTCCGGGTCCTCCGCGGACCCGCCGGCCTCACCGGTCCCGGCGACACCCGCGACCTGCACGGAGTCCCAGAGCCGCGCGTACCAGGGCCGCGTCGGGTCGTCGGAGTCCGCCGAGGTCGCGGGCCCGGCCGGCGCCTCGTCCGCGGGCTGCTCCTCCGGCACGACCTCCGGGTCCGCCACGCGCAGTGCCCGCTCACCCGGCATCACGAACGCCAGCCGCGACCGGGCCTGCGCCTCCACGTACGCCGGGTCCGACCAGCGGTCCAGCTCCGCCTGCAGGTCGTCGTTCGCCTGCTCGGCGGCGGCGACCTCGGCGCGCAGCTGCTCCAGCTGCACCTGCTGGTCGAGGTACTGCCGCAACGTCGGGAAGACCAGCACGAACGCGATCGAGAGCACGACGAGCATCACCAGCGCGCGGACGGTGAACAGCCGCGGCAGCCGCTGCTGGACGGTCTCGGCGCGGGGGCCCCGGCGGTCGGCGCCGCCCGTGCGCGCACCCGGGCGGGAGCTGCTGGGACGACCCGCCGCGGGGCGTGGCGGCGCGGAGCGCGCGCGGGACACCGTGGGACGCGGGGCCGCGGGACGCGGGACGGACTGCTGCGGCACGCCCGGGCGGGGGCTGCCCGCGGTGCCGACGCTGCCGGGCGCGGGTGAGCGCGGCACGGCCGCGGTGCTGGGCGCCCCCGG
>NZ_JBCLVN010000029.1:0-4945 GCF_039548315.1 Cellulomonas olei | reverse complement strand
CCGGTGGCCGAGGGCGTGGCGGGGGCGGCCGCGGGGTCCCCGTACGGCACCGTCGCGTCCGACGGGCCCGTGCCCGGGAGGTCCGGCGACGCCGCGGGGGTGCCGGCGGGGGTCGCCGGGGTCGCCGGGGTCGCCGACGCGCCGGCAGGAGTCGCGTCCGCGGTGAGCGCGGTCGCCGCGCGGGCCTCGGCGATGCTCGTGCGTCGCACCGGCTCGGCGGGCCGGGCGGGCTCGGACGCCGTCGCCGCCGGAGCCGTGCCCGCGGCGGGGGTCGTCGGCAGCGGCGCGGTCGGGGAGCCGGTGCCGTCGGAGACGGTCGCCGTCGGGCGGCCCGCGGGGAGGGCCGACGGCGCCGGGTCCTCCGGGGCGGGCGGGGTCGGCGCGGGGCGCGACGCGCGGTGCCCGGTCGTCCCGCGGGACGGGGTGGCCGGCGGGGTGCTCGGCGGGGCGGCCGTGGTCGGCGCGGGGCTGGTCGTGTCCGGCGTGTCCACGGCGCTGCGGGCGGTCGTGCCCGGCGTGCCTGCCGCGTCCGGCGTGCTGGTCGCGTCCGGCGTGCCTGCCGCGTTCGGCGTGCTGGTCGCGCTGCTCGTGCCTGTCGCGCCGGTCGTGCCCGGCGTGCTGGTCGTGCCCGTCGTGCCTGTCGCGCCCTCCGCCGCGACGCCCGTGCCGCCGTCATCGGGCACGGTCGCCTGCGCCGCAGTCGCCGGCGTCGCGTCGTCGGCGGTGCGTGCCGTCTCCGGCGCCTCGCCGTCGCCCTGCTGCTCCCGGTCGGGGGTGCTCGTCATGTCTGCTCCCTTGCCGTGCGGGGAGCGGCCGGCGCCGCCCGTCGCGCGTCTGCGCCGTCACCCGGACGGCCCTGGTGCGTACGACGGTAGAGCGCAGCGCCGCGCGCCGCCGGGTGGGCGCGCCCGGGATGTCCGGATCGGAGGCGTCAGCGGACGCCGGCGGCCTCCGGCTCGCGCGCCGCTCCGGCGTCGCCGGTGGCCTCCGCGGCGACCTCGGCCGTGGCCGCGGGTGCGGCCGACGCGGGGGCGTCCGCCGGCCGGGCCGGGCTCGCGGCCGCGACGTTCGCGGCGCCGACGAGCAGGCCGCCGCCGACGAGGTTCCCGAGCCCCACGAACAGCACGTTCCGCGCGAACTCCCCGACCGTCGCCTCCGGCAGGCCCCCCATGAGGCCGAACGAGAACGTGGTCATGTTCGCCACGACGTGCTCGAACCCGGAGGTGATGAAGACCATCACGCAGGCGAAGATCACGATGATCTTCGCGACCTCGTTCTGCAGGCGCCCGGCGCACCAGATGGCCAGGCACACCATGAGGTTGCACATGACGCCGCGGAAGAACAGCTCGGTGCCGGTCTCGTGCGCCTTGTGCTCGACCATCGTCGCGATCATGCGACCCGCGGGGGTGTCCGGGCCCAGCGCGCCCGAGAAGTGCAGGATCGCCGCGAGCACGACGGCCCCGAGCAGGTTGCCCGCGAGGCAGGCGAGGAGCGTCGCCCCGGCGCGCGCCCACGAGATCGTGCCGCGCAGCGCGCCCTGGGTGAAGACCATCATCCCGGAGGTCGCGAGCTCGCCGCCGGCCACGACGACGATGGTCAGGGCGACCCCGAACACCAGCCCCTGCACCAGCGGCGTGAACCCGGAGCCCGCGTCGGCGAGCGGGCCGCCCGCGGTCGCCATGATGACGACGCCGAGGCCGATGTACGCGCCGGCGAGCATGGTGTTCACCAGGTAGACGCCGGGGCGGCGGGCCAGGTCGGTCTTGGTCCGGGCCGCGCGCGTCTGGTAGTCGAGGGCCTCGGCCACGGTCAGCATGGGCAGAAGCGTCCCCCGCGTCCAGGCCCGAGACGTGGGACGAAAGGCACGCCGCCGCCTCAGCGGGAGAGCGCGACGACCACCTCGTAGTGGCCCGTCTGGGGGAACATGTCGAGCAGCTGCGCCCGCCGGGGCCGCAGCGACGGCATCGCGGCGAGGTCCCGGGCGAGCGAGGCGGCGTTGCAGGACGAGTAGACGACGTCCCGCACGCCCGACGCCTCCAGCCAGCCCGCGAGCGCCGGGCCGATCCCGCGCCGCGGCGGGTTCACCACCACGAGGTCCGGGGGCTCGGCGGCGGCGAGGGCGAACGCGGTCGCGTCGCCGGTCTCGAACCGCACGCCGGTCAGCCCGAGGTCGGCGCCGCTCTGCCGGGCGCTGGCGACGGCCTCCGCGCTGGTCTCGATCCCGACGACCTCGCGCCCGGGGCGTGCGACGTGCAGCGCGAAGCCCCCGACACCGCAGTACAGGTCCCACACCCGGGTCGGCGCGGCCGCGTCCACCCAGTCCCGGCCCACCCGGTACAGCGCCGCGGCGACGTCGGTGTTCGTCTGGAAGAAGCTCTGCGGGCGCAGGTGCAGGTCGACGTCGTTCACGCGCATCCGCAGCGTCGCGCGCTCCGTCAGCACGACCTCCTCGGGGCCCTCGAGGACGGCCTTGTGCTCCGGCAGCAGGTTCGCGGACACGACCACGGCCCGCGGCAGGGCGGCCAGCAGCCACGGCAGGTGCTTGCGCAGCCGCGGGAGCGCCTCCGTGGACCGCAGCACGAACCGCAGCATCAGCTCGTCGTCGGGGGACTGGGTGACCAGCACGTACTTCAGCTCGCCGCGCCGCGCCGGCACGTCGTACGGCACCAGCCGCGCGAGGCCGATGAACTCCGCGACCACCGGCAGCGCGGCCTGCAGCGACGCCGGGTACAGGCCGCAGTCCCGCAGGTCGACGCCCGCGCCGCCGGGGTCGAGGATCCCCAGCGTCGGTGCGTCGACCGTGCCGCCGACGGCGAGCTTCGCCTTGTTGCGGAACCCGGACTCGGCGCTCGCCACCGGCGGCAGCCACTCGGGCCGCCCGGCCGGCGCGAGCAGGTCCCGGCAGCGCTCCTGCTTCGCGGCGAGCTGGTCGGCGTACGGCTGCTCGATGAGGGTGCAGGAACGGCACCGGGCGGCGTCGTAGTGGTGGCACTGCACCCCGCGATCCTACGGTCGACCCGGGTGGCGTCCCGGGCGTCCGTCAGGCCCGGGGGACCGGGACCACGGCCACCGCCCCGGTGTCGGCCCGCGGCCCCTGCGCGGCCTCCGCGACCTGCGCGACCGCCGCGGCGACGGTGGCGGCGACGTCCGGGTGGAACACGCTCGGGATGATGTACGCCGGGTTCAGCTCCTCCGGGGACACGACCGACGCGAGCGCGCGCGCCGCCGCGAGCAGCATGGCGTCGGTGATGACGTGGGACCGCGCGTCGAGCAGCCCGCGGAACACCCCGGGGAACGCCAGGACGTTGTTGATCTGGTTCGCCACGTCGCTGCGGCCCGTCCCGACGACGGCGGCGTGGCGGGCGGCCTCCACCGGGTCGACCTCGGGCCGGGGGTTCGCCAGCGCGAACACGACGGCGCCCGGCGCCATCGTCGCGATGTCGTCCCCCGTGAGGATGTTCGGGGCGCTCACGCCGATGAACACGTCCGCGCCCGCGAGCGCGTCGCGCAGCGTGCCGGTCACCCCGCGCGGGTTGGTGTGCTCGGCGATCCACCGCAGCTCCGGCGACGCGAGCGGCCGGCCGGCGTGCACGAGCCCGTCGATGTCCGCCACCACCACGTCCCGCACGCCGGCGGCGAGCAGCAGCTTCAGCACGGCCGTGCCCGCCGCCCCGGCGCCGGACAGCACCAGCCGCACGTCCTCGATGCGCTTGCCGACCACCTGCAGCGCGTTGGTCAGCGCGGCGGTCACGACGATGGCGGTGCCGTGCTGGTCGTCGTGGAACACCGGGATGTCGAGCCGCTCCCGCAGCCGCCGCTCGACCTCGAAGCAGCGCGGCGCCGAGATGTCCTCGAGGTTGATGCCGGCGAACACCGGCGCCACCCGCACGACGGTCTCGACGATCTCGTCGACGTCCGTCGTGTCGAGCGCCAGCGGGAACGCGTCGATCCCGGCGAACCGCTTGAACAGCGCCGCCTTCCCCTCCATGACGGGCAGCGCGGCGAGCGGGCCGATGTCGCCGAGCCCGAGCACCGCCGTGCCGTCCGTGACCACCGCGATGGTGTTGCGCTTGATCGTCAGCCGGCGGGCGTCGTCGGGGCGGGCGGCGATGGCCTCGCAGACCCGGGCCACGCCGGGGGTGTACGCCATCGACAGGTCGTCGCGGTTGCGCAGCGGCACCTTCGACTCGATGGAGAGCTTCCCGCCGAGGTGCATGAGGAACGTCCGGTCGCTGACCCGCTCGACGTCCACGCCCGGCAGCGCGCGCAGCGCCTCGACGATCTGCGCGGCGTGCTCCTCGCCGCTGGTCGCGCAGGTCACGTCGACGGTGATCCGCTCGTGCCCGGACGCCGTGACGTCGAGGGCGGTGACGATGCCGCCGGTCTGCTCGATCGCGGACGTCAGCTCCGACACGGCCGTGGGCCGGGCCTCGACGTGCAGGCGGGCGGTGATGGACGAGGACACGCTCGGGGTGGAGACCATGGGGTCAGTGTGGCGCGGATCACGTCCTCCCGCGCGGACCACCCTGCGGCCCCGCCGTACCCCGGCCGCACGGCCCACCCGCGCCCCGAGGCCTCCCTCGCGCTCTCCGCGCGCTCCCCGCGCAGCCCCTCTCGCACTCTCGTCGCGCCGAGATGCCAGGACACGCCCGGGGTCGCGGCCGGCCACCCGGCGTGTCCTGGTTTCTCGGTGGCGGAGGGTTCGCGCGGGAGGGGCCTGCGGGCGCGCGTGCCCCCGCGCTCCTCGCGCTCCCCGCGTAGTCCCCTCTCGCGCTCTCGTCGCGCTGAGATGTCAGGACCCGCCCGGGGTCGCGGCCGGCCCCCCGGCGTGTCCTGGTATCTCGGTGGCGGAGGGTTCGCGCAGGAGGGGCCTGCGGGCGCGCGTGCCGCCGCGCTCCTCGCGCTCCTCGCGCCCTCGCGCTCCTCGCGCTCCCCGCGTAGTCCC
>NZ_JBCLVN010000028.1:0-87535 GCF_039548315.1 Cellulomonas olei | reverse complement strand
CACCCGCGCCCCGAGGCCTCCCTCGCGCTCTCCGCGCGCTCCCCGCGCAGCCCCTCTCGCACTCTCGTCGCGCCGAGATGCCAGGACACGCCCGGGGTCGCGGCCGGCCACCCGGCGTGTCCTGGTTTCTCGGTGGCGGAGGGTTCGCGCGGGAGGGGCCTGCGGGCGCGCGTGCCCCCGCGCTCCTCGCGCTCCTCGCGCCCTCGCGCTCCTCGCGCCCTCGCGCTCCTCGCGCTCCCCGCGTAGTCCCCTCTCGCGCTCTCGTCGCGCTGAGATGTCAGGACACGCCCGGGGGCGCGGCCGGTCGCCCCGCGTGTCCTGGTATCTCGGTGGCGGAGCGCGCGCGTGGGAGGGGGCTGCGGGCGTGCGTGCCCCCGTGCTCCCGGCGCTCCCCGCGCTCCTCGCGTGGGCCGCTCTCGCGCTCTCGTCGCGCTGAGATGTCAGGGCACGCCCGGGGGCGCGGCCGGTCGCCCGGCGTGTCCTGGTATCTCGGTGGCGGAGGGCGCGCGTGGGAGGGGGCTGCGGGCGTGCGTGCCCCCGCGCTCCCGGCGCTCCCCGCGCTCCTCGCGTGGTCCGCTCTCGCGCTCTCGTCGCGCTGAGATGTCAGGACACGCCCGGGGGCGCGGCCGCCCGCCCGGCGTGTCCTGGTATCTCGGTGGCGCAGCGTGCGCGTGGGAGGGGGCTGCGGGCGCGCGGGACAGTCGGTGGTCACGCGCGGGCCCTGCGTGGTGCGGGCGAGCGGGTGCGGCGCGGGGTGCGGGGCGCGGCGCGGGTGCGGGGCGCTGCGCGGGCGGGCGCGGCGCGGGTGCGGGGGCGCGGCGCGGGTGGACGGGCGGTCCGCCCAGCGGTCCCCGCGCCCCGGCCCCCGGCCCGGGCCGAGGTCCCGTCCGGGGGTTCGTAGGGTGGCCCCGTGACCGGCGACCTCCTCGTGCCCCTGCTGGACCTGCCCGGCGTGCGGGACGCCGTGGACCGGGCGCGGGTCGCGTGCGAGGAGCTGCGCTGGCACGAGGCGTTCCGGCGCCGGTGGCGCGAGGTGCGGGCGGAGGCGGACCTGCGGGCGGCGCGTGCGAGCGCGGCGGTGGACGGCGCCCCGGTCCCGCTCAGCGCGGTGCGCGCGCTGGCGACGGGGTCCGGGGCGGACGCCGGCGACGGGGCGCTGCGGCTCGCGGGCGGCTCGCTGCGGGCCACGGTGCTGGCGGCGACGTGGCGCCCCGACCTCGGCGGCCCGTCGGCGGCGACGCTGCCGCCGCTCGGTCACGTCCTGGCGCGCCTGCACGCCGCGGCGGGGGCCGGGTGGCTGCCCGACGAGGACCTGGGGCGGGTGCGCGGGGCCGGGGTCGCGCCGCGGGACCTGGGCGGTCTCGGACCGGCACCCGACGGGGGCGAGGTCGCCGAGCGGCTCGCCCTGCTGACGCGCACCGTCACCGCGACCCGCGCGCCGGGGCTCGTGGTCGCCGCGGTCGCGCACGGGGAGCTCCTCGCACTGCGGCCGTTCGCGGCGGGCAACGGGGTGGTCGCCCGCGCGGCGGCCCGGCTGCTGCTGACGACCCGCGGCCTCGACCCGACGGGAGCCGTGGTGCCCGAGGTCGTCTGCGAGGCGGGTCTGCAGCCCTACCTGGCGGCGGCGGCGCGGTTCGCGACGGGGACGCCCGACGGGGTCGCCGCCTGGCTGGTCGGCTGCGCCGACGCGGTCGTGCGCGGGGCGGACGAGGGGCGCGCGGTCGCCGACGCGGTGCTGGCGGGGCGGCTCGGGGCGGTCTGAGCCCGGCGTCCTCGAGTCGTCTCAGGCGGCCGGCGCGCCCGCCAGGTGCGCCCCGAGGTGCCCGGTGAGGTCGGTGACCGCCTCCGGGACCAGCGTGTAGTACGCCCAGACGCCGCGCTTCTCGCGGGTGACGAAGCCCGCCTCGGTCAGCACCTTCAGGTGGTGCGACACGGTCGGCTGCGACAGCCCGACGGGCTCGGTGAGGTCGCAGACGCACGCCTCGCCGCCCTCGTGCGCGGCGATGATCGACAGCAGCCGCAGGCGGGCCGGGTCGGCGAGCGCCTTGAGGGTGCGGGCGGTGCGCTCCGCGTCCTCGGCGTCCATCGGCGCGCCGGTGACCGGGGTGCAGCACGCGCCCGCGCGGGTGGTGGGGCCGGCGGCGACGGGGAGCAGGTCCAGGGCCATGCCCCGATCGTAGTTCACCGATCGACCGACGTCGATATTGACAGTGGTCGATCTCTCGCGCCACACTCCAGCCATCGACACACGTCGATGGGACGGAGGAGGAGTCATGGTGCAGGACATCCGGGAGCAGGTGCGGGCGCGGTACGCGCTCGCGGCGATGCAGGGCAGCGGGGACGCCGGTTGCTGCGGGGGCGCGACGGGCGCGACGACCGCGACGGGCGCAACGGCCGCGACGGCCGCGACGGACGCGGTCGGGTGCTGCGGGCCGCAGGACGTCGTCGTCGACGACAGGTTCGGCTCGGCGCTCTACGCCGCCGAGGACGCCGCCGCGGTGCCGCCGGAGGCGCTCGCGGCCTCGCTCGGCTGCGGGAACCCGCTGGTCGTGGCCGAGCTGCGCGAGGGCGAGCGGGTGCTGGACCTCGGGTCGGGCGGCGGCATCGACGTGCTGCTCTCCGCCCGGCGCGTCGGGCCCACCGGCTTCGCCTACGGCGTCGACATGACCGACGAGATGCTCGCGCTGGCCCGCGCCAACGCCGAGAGGGCCGGGGCGACCAACGTCGAGTTCCGCCGCGGCACGATCGAGGACCTGCCGCTCGACGACGCGTCGGTGGACGTCGTCATCTCCAACTGCGTGGTCAACCTGTCGCCCGACAAGCCCGCGGTGCTGGCGGAGGCGTTCCGCGTGCTCGCGCCCGGTGGGCGGGTCGGCATCTCCGACGTCGTCGCCGAGGACCACCTCACGCCCGAGCAGCGCGCGGAGCGAGGGTCGTACGTCGGCTGCATCGCCGGTGCCCTCTCCCGTGCGGAGTACCTGAGCGGCCTGGCGGCGGCGGGCTTCGTCGACGCCGAGGTCACGTTCACGCACCCGGTGGCGGACGGCATGCACGGCGCCGTGGTGCGCGCCCGCAAGCCCGAGCAGCCCGGGGAGGCGTGATGCACCCCGACCTGTCCCTGACCGCCTACCGCCAGCACGAGCGGGAGGTCGTGCGCGACGCCGAGCTGCGGCGCCGGGCGCGGGAGTGCCCGGGCTGCGTGGTGCGCGCCCGGCGGCGGCTGCGGGCCGCGGCGACCCTGCTGGCGGAGCGGGTGGCCGGGCGCGGGCGCCCGGCGGCAGCCTGCTGCCCCGCGTGACGGACGGAGCGGGCCGGGCACCGGGCCGGACGCGCCCGGTCCCCGGCTCCGCGCCGGGCCTGCGTCAGGCGACCGGCTGCACGCCGAGCTCGTCGAGCAGCACGAGGACGCGGCGGCGGATCTCGTCGCGGATCGGGCGGACCGACTCGATGCCCTGACCGGCCGGGTCCTCCAGCGCCCAGTCCTCGTAGCGCTTGCCGGGGAAGATCGGGCAGGCGTCGCCGCAGCCCATCGTGATGACGACGTCGGACGCCTTCACCGCGTCCGTCGTGAGGACCTTGGGGCGCTCGGCGCGGATGTCGATGCCCTCCTCGAGCATCGCCTCCACGGCGACCGGGTTGATCTGCTCGGCGGGCATCGAGCCGGCGGAGCGGACCTCGACGGCGCCGCCGGACAGGTGCCGCAGGTAGCCGGCGGCCATCTGGGAGCGGCCGGCGTTGTGCACGCAGACGAACAGGGCGGAGGGCTTGGTGGCGTCGTTCACGGGGGTCTCCTCGGAGGGTCAGGCGGGGACGGTCAGGTCGGGCAGCAGGTCGGCGAGCAGGGCGCGCACGCGGCGGTCGATCTCGTCGCGGATCGCGCGCACCCCGGTGTCGGAGGCCAGGGCCGGGTCGCCGACGACCCAGTCCTCGTAGCGCTTGCCGGGCAGGACCGGGCAGGTGTCGCCGCAGCCCATGGTGATGACGACGTCGGCGGCGCGGACGGCGTCGTCGGTCAGCGGCTTCGGGAACGCCTCCGCGTCGGCCTCGAGCTCGGCGAGCAGCGGGCGGACCCCGGGGTGCACCTCGCCGGCGGGTGCCGAGCCCGCGGACCGCACGACGACGGCGTCGCCGGCGTAGTGGTGCAGGAGGGCGGCGGCCAGCTGGGACCGTCCGGCGTTGGCGACGCACACGAACAGGACCTGGGGGCGGTGCGAGGTCTGCGCCGCGGCCAGGGCGCGGGCGGCGTCGGTGAGGCGCTGCCGGGCGAACCGCTCGGTGTTGACCACCAGGTGCGACCGGACCGCGGAGGACCGCGCCAGGGCGGTGTAGGACTCGCGGACGACGGTCAGCACCGCCGCGGGGTCGCGGTCGGGGAACGCGGCGGCCAGCCGGTCCGCGATCCGGGTCAGGGCGGTCTCGGCGTCGGTCAGCCCGGTCAGCGGTGCGAGGCGCGCCGCCTCGGCCGCCGCGGGTGCGAACGAGTCCAGCAGGGTGGTGACGGCGCCGCGCAGCGCGGGCTGCACCCGGTAGTAGACCCAGGTCCCGCGCCGCTCGGAGGTCAGCAGCCCGACGTCCTTGAGCAGCTTCAGGTGGTGCGACACGGTCGGCTGGGAGACGTCGGCGACCGTCGCCAGGTCGCACACGCACGCCTCGCCGGTCGGGGAGGTCGCGATCAGCGACAGCATCCGCAGGCGCAGCGGGTCCCCGAGGACCTTGAGCGTGCCGGCGACCTGCGTCGCGGCGTCCAGGCCCATCGCGTGGTCGGCAGGCGAGGGCTGCGGGGCGCAGTCCTCGTCGGCGGCGGCGCGGGGTGTCGTCGTGGTCATGAGCGGACCTCCTGCGGTGCGGTGGTGGTGGCGGGACGAGCCGTTCCGGTGAACCAGCGCCGGCCGGCCCACAGGCTGACGTAGACGAGGCCGACCAGGACCGGGACCTCGATGAGCGGGCCGACGACCCCGGCCAGCGCCTGGCCGGAGGTGGCGCCGAACGTGCCGATCGCGACGGCGATCGCGAGCTCGAAGTTGTTGCCCGCCGCGGTGAAGGCCAGCGTGGTCGAGCGGGCGTACCCCAGGCCGAGGCTGCGGCCCGCGACCATGCCGACGCCCCACATCACGGCGAAGTACACGAGCAGGGGCAGCGCGATCCGCGCCACGTCCAGCGGCCGCGAGGTCACGGCGTCGCCCTGCAGCGCGAAGAGCAGCACGATCGTGAACAGCAACCCGTAGAGCGCCCACGGCCCGATGCGCGGCACGAAGCGCTCCTCGTACCAGTCGCGCCCGCGGCTGCGCTCGCCGATCCGCCGCGACGCGAACCCGGCGGCCAGCGGGACGCCGAGGAACACCAGCACGTTGACGGCGATCTGCCCGATCGAGACGTCCAGCCCGTCGGTGTCCAGGCCGAGCCAGCCCGGCAGCACGCCCAGGTAGAACCAGCCGAGCAGCGAGAACGCCACGACCTGGAACACCGAGTTGATCGCGACCAGCACCGCGGCCGCCTCGCGGTCCCCGCACGCGAGGTCGTTCCAGATGACGACCATCGCGATGCAGCGCGCCAGGCCCACGACGATCAGCCCGGTGCGGTACTCGGGCAGGTCGGGCAGGAAGACCCACGCCAGGGCGAACATCAGCGCCGGCCCGACCACCCAGTTCAGCGCGAGCGAGCTCACCAGGAGCCGCGTGTCACCGGTGACCGCGGCGACGCGGTCGTAGCGGACCTTGGCCAGCACCGGGTACATCATCACCAGCAGGCCGAGCGCGATCGGCAGGGAGATCCCGCCGACCTCCAGGTCGGCCAGCAGGTCGCCCAGCGCCGGGACGAACCGCCCGAGCGCGAGACCGCCGACCATGGCGAGGCCGATCCACGCCGGCAGCCACCGGTCGAGCGTCGACAGCCGGCCCCGCGTCGCCGTCAGGTCGGGCTGCGGCGCGCTCATCGGGTGGCCGCCGCGGCGGCGGTGAGGACGCGGACGCTCTGGTTCGACATGTCTCTATGTTGACACATGTCGATACAAGAGGGAACCGGCGGGACGCGCGCGTGCGGAGCAGACGTGCGCAGGCCCCGGGCGGTCAGCGCTCCCGGCGGTCAGTGCTCCCGGCGGTCAGTGCTCCCGCTGCGTGTACGCCGGCACCTGCTCGGCGTCCGCGACGGACGCCAGGGCGCGGACCTGCGCCCGGTCCACCTTGCCGGTGCCCGTCGTCGGCAGCTCCGCCACCAGCACCAGCCGCCGCGGCAGCTTGTGCCGGCCGATGACGCGCGCCGCGTGCTCCCGCAGCTCCGCCAGGTCCGGGACGGTGCCCGGCGCCGGGACGACGACGGCGGTGACCGTCTCGCCCCACACGTCGTCCGGCAGGCCGACGACCGCGCACGCCCCGACGCCCGGACCGCCCTCGAGCGCGGCCTCGACCTCGGCGGGGTGCACCTTCTCGCCGCCGGTGTTGATGACGTCGCCGATCCGGCCGCGGATGCGGTAGCTGCCGTCGGCGTCCCGGACCGCCACGTCACCGGTGCGCAGCCAGCCGGGCTCCGGGAACGCCCGCGCCGTCGCGTCGGGGTCGCGCCAGTAGCCGCTCGTGACCTGCGGCCCGGACACCCAGAGCTCCCCGGGGGCGCCGGGCTCGTCGACGTCGGCGCCCGTGGCCGGGTCGACCAGCCGCAGCCGGATGTGCGCGAGGGGCAGCCCGACGGTGGTGCCGCGGTCACGGACCCGGTCGCGCGGCACGCACGTGCACGCCGGCGCGGTCTCGGTCATGCCCCACGACTGCTGGAGCGGGACGCCGCGGTCGAGGAACCGGCGCAGCAGCGACCCGGGGAGCGGGGCGCCGCCGACCAGCGCCGTGCGCAGGCTGGTCAGGTCGAGGGAGTCGAACCACGGCGAGCGGGCCAGCGCCGCGTACATCGCCGGGACCCCGAACAGCGACGCGACGCGGTGGCGTGCGATGTCGTGCAGCACGTCGTCGGCGTCGAAGGCCCGGCGGACGACCGCCCGGCCACCGGTGGCGAGCGTGCGGAGCGTGAGGCCGTTCAGCCCGCCGATGTGCGACATCGGGGCGACCGCGAGCGTCGTGCCGCCGCGGCCCGTCCGGAACGCGGCGTCCGCGCCGACGGCGCTCCACCACAGGTTGGCGTGCGTGAGGACGACGCCCTTGGGCCGGCCCGAGGAGCCGGAGGTGAACAGCAGCAGCGCGGCGTCATCGGGGCGGGCCCCGCCGGTCGTGCCGGGGTCGTCGCCCGCGAGCAGCGCCGACCACCGCTGCCAGGAGCCGTCCACCGCGACCGGGGTGCCGGCGAGGGGGTCGTCGTCGACCTGCACGCGCACGACGTCCGGGCCGCCCCGCCAGGCCACCACGGCCTCGACGTGGGCCGGCTCGGCGACCACGGCGCGGGGCTCGCACCGGTCGAGCAGCACCGCGAGCTCGGCGGGTGCGCTGCGGAAGCCGAGCGGGACGGCCACCGCGCGCAGCGGTGCGCACGCCAGGACGGTCAGCAGCAGCGAGGCGCTGTTGCGGCCGACGTGCACCACCCGGTCGCCCGGCGCGACCCCGGCCCGGGCGAGCGCCGCCGCGAGCGTGCGGACCTGCCGCGCGAGGTCGCCGGCGGAGGTGGTCACCGTGCCGTAGACGAGGCTCGGCGTGGCGGGCTGGTGCGCAGCGACCTGCTCGAGCGCCGCGGCGGTGCTCAGGTCGACGTGCATCGGTCCTCCGGGTGCGGGACGGCCGGCCCGGCCCACGGGGGTGGGGGCCGGGCCGGCCGGGTCCATCAGGTCAGCGGGCCACGGCGGGGGCGGGCGCCGGGGCCGGGGTGGCCGCGGACATCCGCTCGAGGTGGCTGCGCTGGATGCGGCGGAACAGGGTGGCCAGTCCGACGCCGATCACGGCGAGGACGATGGCGATGACGAACGGGACGGTGAAGTCGCCGTCGCGCTCGGCCGCCATGCCCGACGCCAGGCGCGGCGCGAAGAACGCCGACACCGAGTAGGCGACGAAGACCATCGCGTAGTTCACGCCCTGGTACCGCGGGCCGAAGTTGGTCATCGTCAGTGCCGGGAAGACGCCCATGACACCACCGAAGCACAGACCCAGGCCGATGATGCCGATCGCGAAGCCGACGGTCGAGCCGACGGTCACGAGGACCAGCAGGCAGAGCGCCACGACGCCGTAGATGATCGTCAGCGCGGTGGTGTAGCCGAGGCGGTCGGAGACGGCGCCCCACACCACGCGGCCCAGGGCGTTGCAGGCGGAGTAGACCGACACGAACACGGCGGCGGTCGCCGCGGTGAGGCCGAACATGTTCTGGCCGATCGGCGACGCGTTGGACGCGATCATGAGGCCGGAGAACGCGCCGAACGCCATCATGACGAAGATCGCCCAGAACGCCGGCGTGGCCAGCGTGCGCTTCCAGGTCACCGCGAGCGCGGGGCGGCCGGCGGGCGGCGTCCAGCCGGCGGGGGCGTACCCGACGGGCGCGGCCCGCAGGAAGAACGACGCGATGACGACGACGACCGCGTAGACGGCGCCCATCCACACGAACGCCGAGCGCACGCCCGGGCCGGCGATGATCGCGTTGGCGACGGGCGCCGCGATCACGGACGCCGCGCCCATGCCGCCGGTGATGAGGCCGGCCGCCATGCCGCGGCGGTCCGGGAACAGCTTCATCGTGTTGCCGAGGCAGCCGGAGTACGCCAGGCCCTGGCCGAGGCCGGCGAGCACGCCGTAGGACAGGTACAGGGCGGTGAGCGAGGTGGCCGCGCCGGTCAGCGCGAAGCCGGAGGCGAACATGAGGCCGCCGACCAGCACGAGCCAGCGGGTCCAGCCGCGGTCGGTGAGGATGCCGCCCACGATCATCGGGATCGGGCCGACGGCCGCGTTGATGGTGAAGGCCATCATCACCTGCGGCATGGTCCAGCCGTGCGCCGCGCTGAGCGGGCCGGCGAGCACGGAGAACGCGTAGATCGCGCCGGTGCACATGAGCACGGCGACGGAGGACCAGAGCACGGCCCAGCGGTTGATGGTGGGGGGCGACGACGTCGTCGAGGTCATGGGGGGTGTGCCTTTCCGGCGAGAGCGGTTGACGCGGGAGAGGTGGTGCGGGTGGTGCGGGGGCGTGGTGCCCGGGGCCGGGTCAGCCGACGATGTCGGCCAGCCCGCCCCACTTCTCGGAGAACAGGCCGGCGGGCATGGTCCGCAGGTCCTCGGCGACGTCGGGGACGAAGTCCATCTGGTCGAGCACGTCGCGCTGCAGGTCGATCCCGGGGGCGACCTCGGTGACCGTCATGCGCCCGTCGCGCAGCTCGAGCACGGCGCGCTCGGTCACGTACAGCACGCGCTGCCCGGCCTTCGCGGCGACCTGCCCGGAGAACGTGATCTGCTCGACGTCGGCCAGGAACTTGCGGGCCCGGCCCTCGGTGACGATGCGCAGGGTGCCGTCGACGACCTCGGTCTCGAGGCCCCCGGCCGTGAACGTGCCGGCGAACACCAGCGTGCGGGCGGACTGCGAGATGTTGATGAACCCGCCGCAGCCCGCGACGCGGCTGCCGAACTTGGAGACGTTGACGTTGCCGTGCGCATCGGTCTGCGCGAGGCCGAGCACGGCGACGTCGAGGCCGCCGCCGTCGTAGAAGTCGAACTGCGCGTGGTGGTCGACCAGGGCCTCGGGGTTCCAGGAGTGGCCGAAGTCCTTGAGGCCCGCGGGCACGCCGCCGACCGCGCCGGCCTCGGTGGTCCCCAGGATCAGGTCGCTGACGCCCTCCTCGGCGGTGACCGAGCCGACGTCGCAGGGGATGCCGACGCCGAGGTTGAGCACGGCGCCGCGGCGCAGCTCCATGGCCGCGCGGCGCGCGATCACCTTGCGCTCGCCGAGGGGGATCGACGCGACGCTCGACAGCGGCACGCGCAGCTGGCCCGAGAACGACGGGTTGTAGTGGGTGTTCTCGGTCTGGAAGTGGTTCTCCGGCTCCGAGACCACGAGGTAGTCGACGAGCAGGCCGGGGACCTTGACGTCGTTGGGGTCGAGCGAGCCGGCCTCGGCCACGGACTCGACCTGCGCGATCACGATGCCGCCGGAGTTGTGCACGGCCTGCGCGATGGGCAGGACCTCCATCTTGAGGCCCTCCTTGCTCATCGTGAGGTTGCCGTGGGTGTCCGCCACGGTGCCGCGGATCAGGCCGACCTGGATCGGGAAGGAGGGGTAGAACAGCCACTCCTCGCCTGCGAGCTCGACCACCTGGACGTAGTCCTCGGTGGTGCAGGCGGACATCCGCGCGCCCTCGACCCGCGGGTCGACGAACGTGCCCAGGCCGACCTTCGTGACGACGCCCGGGCGGTGCGCGGCGATCTCGCGGTAGAGCTGGGTGATGACGCCCTGCGGGAGGTTGTAGGCCTCGACGGCGTCCTCGGAGATGAGCTGCGCGAACGCGGGGGAGGCGATCGCGATGCCGCCCATCCAGCGCTTCACCAGGCCGCGGTGGCCCCAGTGGCTCATGCCCTTGTCGCGGCGGTTGCCGACCGCGCTGGCGTGCACGACGTGCAGGGCGCTCGGCGCCCCGGTCGCGAGGAACCGCCGCTCGACGGCGGCCATCGTCTCCTCGTTCACGCACGACAGGCCGAAGCCGGACAGGGCGACGGTCGCGCCGTCCGGGATCAGGGCGGCGGCTTCCTCGGCAGTGATGATCTGGGCCACGGGCGGACTCCTTCGTCGGCAGGACGCTGCATCGCCGACTATTTCGGACCGGGGCAGTCGGTAATTGGGACCATCGTCCCCGCGGCCGTCGGACAGTTTCGGACGGCAGCAGTCGGTAATTGGGACGATGGTCCCCGGACGGGGGACCGCGCCCGGCCCACGATGGATCCAGCGCGGGCCGCGAGCCCGTCCATCCCCGGTCGCGACGACGCGCCGGCGCCACCACCAGGAGGGTGCAGCACCATGGACTTCGGCCTGACGGACGAGCAGGAGCTCCTGCTCTCGAGCCTCGACGACCTGCTCGAGCGCGAGTGCCCCGAGTCGTACATCGCGGAGCTCGACGCGACGCACACGCCGCCGACGTCGTTCCGCAAGGCCCTGCACGAGGCCGGCTTCGCCTCGCTGGGCTTCCCCGAGGAGTACGGCGGCACCCCCGTCGACGCCACCACGCTCGTGCTGCTCGCCGCGCGCGTCGCCCGCCAGGGCTTCAACAACGGCTACGGCCTCGAGCTGCTCCAGGCCATGGACATCCTCGAGTTCGGCAACGAGGAGCAGAAGCAGGAGATCCTCGGCCTGCTGGCCGACGGCGACGTGCCGTTCGCGCTCGGGTTCACCGAGCCGGGCGCCGGCTCGGACAACTCCGCGATGGCGACCACCGCCGTCCACCACGACGGCATGGTGACCTTCAACGGCACCAAGACCCTCATCACCAACGCCCTGCAGTCCAAGTACCTGCTGCTCATGGCGAAGGACCCGTCGGTGCCGGACCCGCGCGCCGCGATCTCGATGTACCTGGTGCCGATGGACGCGCCGGGCGTCTCCACGAACCGGCTCGAGAAGATCGTCTGGCACATCTCCGACTCCTGCGAGATCTTCCTCGACGACGTCACGCTGCCCGAGTCCTGCCTGGTCGGCGTCAAGGGCGCCGGCTTCAAGCAGCTCATGCGCAACTTCGAGATGGAGCGCCTCGTCATCGCCTCGCAGTGCTGGGGCCTGGCGGAGTGCGCGTTCGAGGACGCCGCCACCTACGCCGCCCAGCGCGTGCAGTTCGGCAAGCCGATCGGCCAGTTCCAGCTCATCCAGCAGAAGCTGACCGACATGGCGATCAAGATCGAGAACATGCGGAACTTCGTGCTGAAGACCGCGTGGATGCTCGACCAGGACGTGCCGCTCAAGAGCCAGGGCGCGCTGTGCAAGCGCTACTGCGCGATGGCCGCGTTCGAGGTCGCCGACGAGGCGATGCAGATCTTCGGCGGCGTCGGCGTCACCGTCGGCACCCGCGTCTCGCGCCTGTGGCGGGACATCCGCGGCCACCGGTTCGGCGGCGGCACCGACGAGATCATGGTCCACATCGCCGGCCGGCAGATCGTCAAGGACCACAGCTGAGCACCCGCTGACCCCACCGACCACCGCCTGCCGGAGGAGAACCCCATGAAGATCGTCGTCGCCTACAAGTGGGCGCCGAACCCCCAGGACGCCGAGGTGCGCCCGGACGGCACCGTCGACTGGAGCCGCGCCAAGGGCGCCGTGAGCGAGCACGACCCCGTCGCGTTCGAGGTCGCCCGCCGCCTCGCGGACGCCACCGGCGGCGAGGTCGTCGCGCTGTCCGTCGGCCCGGCGTCGTCCGACACCCCGCTGGCCCGCAAGGCCGCCCTGTCCCGCGGGCCGGAGCGCCTCGCGCTGGTCGCCGACGACGCCCTCGCCGGCGCCGGCAGCACGGCCACCGCCGCGGTGCTCGCCGCCGCCGTGCGCGCCATCGGGGACGTCGACGTCGTCGTCACCGGCCCGGAGTCCGTCGACAACGGCGACCGCCAGGTCCCGATGACGCTGGCCGGGCACCTCGGCTGGCCGGGGATCGGCAACGTCGGCGACGTGCAGGCCGCCGACGGCGGGCTCGTCGTCGAGCGCGCCACCGACCGCGGCGTGCAGGTGCTCGACGTCACCGGCCCGGCCGTGCTGGCCGTCGCCGCCGACGCCGTCGTGCCGCGCGTCCCCGGGATGAAGGACATCCTCGGCGCCGCCAAGAAGCCGACCGACGTGCTCGCGCTGGCCGACCTCGACGTGCCCGCCCCGGGTGCCGTCACCGAGGTCGTCGGCTCCTCCCGGCCGGCGCCCAGCGCGCGCGGCCGGAACGTCATCACCACCGCCGACCCGGCTGCCGCGGCCGCCGAGCTGGTCGACGCGCTGCGCGCCGCCGGCGCGCTGTGACCGCCGGACGCTTGCAGCCAGAAGGAGCAGAGACGATGAACGAGAGCACGCAGGACGTCCTGGTGCTGGTGGACGGCGACGCGGCGGTCGCGGGCCCTGTCGCGGTGGCCCGTGCCGCCGCGTCGCAGACCCCGGGCGCCACGGTCACCGCCGTGGTGGTCGGTGCGCGGCCGGTGGCCGACGCGGTCGCCGCGTCCGGCGTCGACCGGGTGCTGTGGCTGGGCGACGCCGAGGGCGCGCCCGCCGAGGCGTGGGCCGGCGCGGTGGCCGACGCGGTCG
This sequence comes from Cellulomonas olei, assembly GCF_039548315.1. Taxonomy (NCBI): domain Bacteria; kingdom Bacillati; phylum Actinomycetota; class Actinomycetes; order Micrococcales; family Cellulomonadaceae; genus Cellulomonas; species Cellulomonas olei. Next base: position 74,374 of record NZ_JBCLVN010000028.1, on the reverse strand, counting down.
CGCAGGCCGCGCCGCGGCTGGTCGTGGCCCCGGCCCGTGACGGCGGGCGCGCGCTCGCCGGCGCGGTCGCCGCCCGCTGCGGCGCGCCGGTCCTCACCGGCGTCACCGAGGTGACGCTCGAGGACGGCGCGGTCGTCGTGCAGCGCGACGTGCACGGCGGCATCGCGGTGCGCACCGAGCGCGTCACGGGCGGCCCGGCCGTCCTGACCGTCGCGGCCGGCGGGTCCTCCGAGCCGGTCGCACCCGTCGCCGTCGAGGAGGCCGGTGCGGCCCCGTCGGCCGCCGTGCGGGTCCGCGAGGAGCGCGCCTCCGGGCGCGAGGCCGTCGACCTGGGCGGCGCCCGCGTGGTCGTCGGCATCGGCCGCGGCCTCAAGGCCCGCGAGGACCTCGCGATCGTGGAGCGGCTCGCCGCGGCGCTCGGCGGCGAGGTCGCGTGCTCGCGGCCGCTCGCCGAGGGCCACGACTGGCTGACCAAGGACCGCTACATCGGCATCTCCGGGCAGCACGTCGCCCCCGACCTGTACGTGGCCGCGGGCATCTCCGGCCAGGTGCAGCACATGGTCGGCGTCGCCGGCGCCAAGGTCGTCGTCGCGATCAACTCCGACCCGGACGCCCCGGTGTTCGCCCAGTGCGACCACGGCGTCGTCGGCGACCTCTACGCCGTCCTGCCCGCGCTCGCCGCGGCGCTGGAGGCCTGAGCACCATGGCCGACGAGCCCGACTTCGACGTCGTGGTGGTGGGGGCCGGCCCGGCCGGCTCCGTCACCGCGCACCAGCTGGCGTCCGAGGGGCTGTCCGTCGCGCTCATCGAGCGCGGCGAGGCCCCCGGGGCCAAGAACCTGTCCGGCGGCGTGCTCTACGGGCGCGTCCTCGACCAGGTGTTCCCCGGGTTCGCCGACCAGGCGCCCGTGGAGCGCCGGATCACCCGGCACGTCACGACGTTCCTCACCCCGGACTCCGCCGTGTCGCTCGACTACTCGTCGCAGCGCCTGTCCGAGCCCGTGAACGCCGTCACCGTGCTCCGCGCGAAGTTCGACCCGTGGCTCGCCGAGCGCGCCGAGGAGGCCGGGGCCTACGTCATGCCCGGCGTCCGGGTCGACGAGCTGCTCACCGAGCCCGGCACCGGGCCCGGCGGCAAGCGCGTCGTCGGCGTCCGCGCCGGCGAGGACGAGCTGCGCGCCCGCGTGGTCGTGGCGGCGGACGGGGTCAACTCGTTCCTCGCCCGCGAGGCCGGCCTGCGGGACAAGGAGCCGCTCAACCACCTCGCGGTCGGCGTCAAGGCGGTCGTCCGGCTGCCGCGTACCGTCATCGAGGACCGGTTCGGCCTCACCGGCGACGAGGGCGCCGCCCACGCGCTGGTCGGCGACTGCACCCGCGGCGTCGGCGGCGGGGCGTTCCTCTACACGAACGCCGAGTCGCTGTCCGTCGGCGTCGTGCTCCGGCTCGACGACCTCGTGGCGTCCGGCCACACGGCGGCCGGGATCTTCGACCACCTCGTGGAGCACCCCGGTCTCGCGCCCTACCTGCGGGACGGGGAGATCGTGGAGTACGGCTCCCACCTGGTGGCCGAGGGCGGGCTCGACATGCTCGGCACGCTCGCGGCCGACGGCCTCGTCGTCGTCGGCGACGCCGCGGGGCTGACGATCAACTCCGGGCTCACCGTCCGCGGCATGGACCTGGCCATCGGCTCCGGCATCGCCGCGGGCGCGGCCGTCGCGGAGGCGATCCGGTCGGGCGACGTCAGCGCCGGAGGGCTGGCCGGCTACCGGCGGCGCCTCGACGAGGGCTTCGTCGGCAAGGACCTGCGGACCTACGCGAAGGCGCCGAAGTTCCTCGAGCGCCCCCGCATGTACGGGGCGTACGGCGAGCTCGCCGCCGACCTGTTCCACGACGTGTTCAGCCTCGACACCACGCCGCGCAAGCACCTCGCGGCCGTCGCCCGGACCGCCCTCGGGCGCTCCGGGATCGGGCTCAAGGCGGTGCTCAGCGACGGATGGGCGGGGGTGCGTGCCCTGTGAAGGCGCAGACGATCCCGGAGCGGCTCGGAGCCAACCGGTACGAGGTCGACGAGGAGGAGTCCCACATCGTCGTCGACCAGGAGCTCTGCCGGACCACCGGCACGGGCAAGCGGATCATCGCGGTCTGCCCCGCCGGGGTGTACTCGGAGCGGGACGGGCAGATCGACGTCGAGTACGCCGCCTGCCTGGAGTGCGGCACCTGCCTGGCCGTCGCGGCCCCCGGCGCGCTCATGTGGCGCTACCCGCGCGGCGGGTTCGGGGTGTCCTTCCGGGAGGGCTGACGGTCCGCCGCCTCCCGGGGCGGCGGCAGGGGTGCCGCCCCGGAGGGCGGTGCCGGACGATCACGCAGCGGGCGCGGGTCCTGGTCCAGGGCCCGCGCCCGCTGCTGCGAGCTGCAGGTCCACCATGCGCTCCAGGTACGCCGGCAGCGTCGACCGGACCCGGTCGATGAGGTGCGGCGGCGTGACCAGCACGTGCATGAGCACCGACCCCTCGATGGCGTCCAGCAGGTGCACCACGGAGGTGCCCGGCGGCAGCTCCTCCTCGTCGATGGCCTGCTCGACGCGCTGCCGCTCGCTCAGCACGAACCGGGTGATCGCCTCGTGGCGCACCTCCGCCAGCGGCACCGGGAACGCGCGCGCCTCGACGTAGAGGCGCAGCATCGCCAGGCCGTCCTTACCGAGGTAGAGGTCCGCGCGGCGCTGGGCGTGCGCGACGAGGTAGTCGCGCAGGGAGCCCGGGACGGCGTCGGGCGCGGCGGCACCGGGGGGCGTCGTCGCGGGGGACGTGGCGGCGCGGTCGTCGGGGGTCGCGTCGGGTGCCGGGTCAAGGGTTGCGTCGGGCGCGGGGGTCGCGTGGCCCGCCGGCGGGTCCGCGAGTGGCGCGGCGTCGGGGGCGGTCGTCCCGGCGGCGCCCGGGGCGTCGGCACCCGGGGCGTGCGGGGTGTCCTGGACCTGGCGGAGCGCGTCCGCGAGCAGGGCGGTCTTGTTCGGCCAGCGCAGGTACAGCGAGGACTTGCCCACGCGGGCGCGCGCCGCGACCTCGGCGATCGAGAGCCCGGTCCAGCCCTTCTCGGCGAACACGTCGAGCACGGCAGCGAGCGCGCGCTGCTCGAGGTCGGGCGACCGGGGGCGCCCCGGCGGGCGCTGGTCGTCCTGGTCGGTCACCCCAGGAGGGTAGTCCTCCCGTGACGCCGGATGGCGCGGGGGTCCACGTGCTCGACGGGGGCCGGACCGGACAACGGCGCCCCGGAGGACGCCGTTGCCGAACGAGCGACCGCGAGGGGTATCAGGCGTGCAGGGTGTCAGTCGAGGCGGGTCCAGCCCGTTCGACGCGTCCTATGCGTGGACGGATCGCGCGTGGGTTCCCTCGGGTCGTTCAGTTGTGACGCCATCACACCTCACGGTGCGGTCCGGGGGAAGGCCCGGCGGCGAAGTCCCAGGTCGGAGCGCCAGGGCGCCCGCATCGCGAGATCAGCGTCCGGGAGCCGGACGCCGGGCGCGTCGGAGGACCCACTGCCCCGCCACGGCGGCGACCAGGAGCACCCCGGCCAGGAGGACCCCGACGAGCTCCGCACGCGGGCCGGCGGCCCCCGTGAGCTGGCGCAGCACCACCGGCCGGCGCCGGGCCCCCACCGGCACGTGGCGCCGGAAGCGCAGCGCCGTCCAGCCCTCGGCGGCCGCCAGGCGCGCCAGCGCCCGGTCGGGGTTCACCACGGCGCCGTGGCCCACGGCGGCGAGCATCGGGGCGTCCGTCGCGGAGTCCGTGTAGGCGGACGACCGCTCGAGGTCGTACCCCCGGCGGGCCGCCAGGTCGCGCATCGCGTCCGCCTTCGCCGCCCCGTAGGCGTAGAAGGCGATCTCACCGGTGTACCGCCCGTCCCGCACGGCCATCCGGCTGGCGATCACCTCGTCGGCGCCCACGAGCGCGGCGACCGGGCGCACCAGCTCCTCGCTCGAGGCGGACACCACCACGACGTCGTGGCCCGCCGCGTGGTGCTGCTCGATCAGCTCCAGCGCCTCGGCGTAGAGCACCGGGTCGATCGCGTCGTGCACGGACGCGGCGACGATCGCCGACACCTGCGCCACGTCCCAGCCGGCCACCATCGCGGAGAGCTGCGCGCGGACCTTCTCCGTGCGGCCCTCCGTGGCGCTGCCCAGCAGGAACGCGATCTGCGCGCCGGCGGACCGGAGCATCGCGCCGCGGCTGAGCAGCCCACCGGCCAGGAACGGCCGGGCGAACGCGGTGGCCGCGGACGTCGCGATGATCGTCTTGTCCAGGTCGAAGAACGCGGCGGGGCGCAGGCCCGGGGCGCTCCCGCGCTCCGTCGTCCGGGCCTCGGGCCTGTCGGGCAGGGGCGTGTCGTCCGGTGGGGCACCGCCCGGCGCGGGGGCGTCGGGCTCCGGTGCCGCGTGGTCCTCGCTCATCGGGTGGGGCCTCCTCGCCCGAGCCTAACCAGGCGCCGGGCCCTCCACAGGACGGCGCGGGCTGCGCCGTCCCCAGCGCGTCGGCTCGACCCCGCCGGGCCGCGCCTCCCCGACGACACCCTGGCCCCGAGGAGGTGGCAGGTGACGGTCGTGCAGGAGGTCGGGCCACGGGGAGCGCCGCCGGGCGGGCGCGCCCGGGTGCTGTCGCGCCGGCGGGGTGAGGCGGTGCCGGCCGGCCGGGCGGGGCCACCGCCGGGCGGGCAGCGCGGGGCCGGGGTGGTGGGCGTGCTCGGTGCCCGGGGCGGAGCCGGGGCGACCGTGCTCGCCGCGGCCCTCGCGCGGCGCCTGGCCCGGCGCGCACCGGCCGTCCTGGTCCAGGCGGGGCCGGGGCCGTCGGTCGACACGGTGCTCGGCGTCGAGGCCGCCCCCGGGCTGCGGTGGCCCGACCTGGCCGGCGCCCGCGGGGCCGTCGACCCGGGACCGCTGGCCGCCGGCCTCGTCCGGTGGGGCCGGTGCGCCGTGCTGGCCGCCGACGACGCGCGCCCCGGCGCCCCGGCGCCCGGTGTGCTGCTCGACGTGCTCGACGCGCTGGCACGCGCGTTCCCGTCGGTGGTGCTGGACCTCGACAGGGCGGCGCTCCTCGGCGCGGGACCGGGGGGCGAGCCGGCCGGCGCCCTCGATGTGTGCGACCGCGTGCTGCTCGCCGTCCCGCGCGACGTGCCCGGAGCCGCTGGCGCCCGCCTGCTGCACCTGGTGCTGCGGGACCGCGTCCCGCGCGTCGGGCTCGTCGCGTGCGGCCGGGCCCCGGGGGGTCTCGGCGCCACGGAGCTCGCCGCAGCCGTCGGGCTGCCGCTGGTCGGGACGCTGCCGCACGTCAGGAGCCTGGCCGCCGCGGTCGACCACGGTGCCGGGCCGGTGCTCGGCCGGTCCGCGGAGCGGGCGGTCGCCCGGGTGCTGGCGCGACTCCCGTGACCGGACCCGCGGCGCCCGCAGCCGTCGACCTCGCCGGCCTGGTGGCCGCCGTGCGGCGACGGCTCGCCGAGACCGGCGCACCGGTGGACCCCGCCGCGGTGGACCGCGCGCTGCGGGACTGCGGGCGCGTCCTCGGCAGCGCCGCGCTCGCGGAGCTGGGGCCCGTGGTGCGCGCCGAGATCCTCGGGGCCGGCGCCCTGCAGCCGCTGCTCGACGACCCCGACGTGACCGACGTGCTCGTCAACGGACCCGAGGAGGTCTGGGTCGAGCGCCGCGGGCACCTCGTGCGCGTCCCGCTGTCGCTGGGCGACCCCGGCCGGGTGCGGGAGCTCGCCGTGCGCCTCGCGGCGGCGGGCGGCCAGCGCCTCGACGACGCGCGCCCTGCTGTGGACGCGCGGCTGCCCGACGGGACGCGGCTCCACGCGGTGCTGCCCCCGGTCGCGGACGGCTGCACGCTGCTGTCCCTGCGCACGGTGCGTCCGCGGGCGTTCACCCTGCCGGAGCTGGTGGCGTCCGGCACGGTGGCCGCGCCCGTGGGCGAGCTGCTCCACCGCCTCGTGCGGGTGCGGGCCAACCTGCTCGTGTCCGGCGCGACGGGCACGGGCAAGACGACCCTGCTGTCGACGCTGCTCTCGCTGGCCGACCACGGCGAGCGGATCGTGTGCGTCGAGGAGGCCGGCGAGCTCGCGCCCCGCCACCCGCACGTGGTCCGCCTGCTCGCCCGCCGTCCGAACGTCGAGCACGCCGGTGGGGTCGACCTCGCCGACCTGGTCCGCGAGTCGCTGCGCATGCGGCCGGACCGCGTCGTGCTGGGGGAGTGCCGGGGCGTCGAGATCCGCGAGGTGCTCAGCGCGCTCAACACCGGGCACGACGGCGGCTGCACCACCGTGCACGCCAACACGGCGGCGGATGTGCCCGCCCGGCTCGAGGCGCTCGGTGCGTCCGCCGGGCTCGGGCGCGCCGCCCTCGCGGCCCAGGCTGTCAGCGCGTTCCACGCCGTGGTGCACCTGCGGCGCGACGCCGGCCGGCGCCGGGTCGCGGAGATCGGGGTGGTCGAGAGGGAGGGCGCCGAGGGGCTGGTGGTGCGGACCGCGGTCCTCGTCGACCCGGACGGGGCCGTGAGCGCCGGTCCCGGGTGGGAGGCGCTCGCGGCACGCGTGGCCGCCCGGTCGTCGGCAGCGGGCGCGGGTCGGGCGCCCGTGCCGGTAGCGCCCGAGCCGTCGCCGCCCCCGCCGCCTGCGCCCGTGCCGGCAGCGCTCGTGCCGTCGCCGCCCGCTCCGGCACCGCCCTCGGCGCACCTCGGCCCCGAGGGGACCCTGCGCGCGCGCCGGCGGCCGTCGTGATCTCGCGGGCGGCGGCACCCGCGCTCCTCGTGCTCCTCGCGGTGGTCCTCGTGACGCCCCCCGCGGGACGGACGCGCCGCCGTGCACTGCCGCGCGCAGCGGCGGCACCGCGGCGACCCGTGGGGCGGCCGGCGTGGTGGTCGCGGGTGGGCGGTGCCGGTGACCGCGACCCGTCGGAGGCGCTGGCGGCGACCGTCGTCGCGGTCGCCGCGGAGCTGCGTGCAGGACGCTCGCCGGCCGAGGCGTGGCGCCTGGGCGCGCACGTCCCCGTCGCGGCGGACGGAGTGCCGACGCAGCGGGATCTCCTGGCCGCTGTCGGGGCGCCGGGTGCGGGTCGCGGCCGGGACGGCTCCGCTGGCTTGGGCCTGGGCCTGGGCCTGGGTCCGGGTCCGGGTCCAGGTCCTCCGGGTCCTCTGGGAGCGTCGGGCACAGCGGGCGTACCGGGCTCACCAGGCACGTCGGGCTCACCAGGTGCGCCTGGCGCACCAGGTGCACCGGGAGTGCCTGGCGCACAGAGAGCACCGGGCGTACCGGGCGCACCGGGTCCACCGGGCCCGGGCAGCGTGCGGCGGACGCGGGGGCGCCCGCTCCCGGCGGCGCGGCGTCGAGCGGTCCTGCGTCGGGTCCACGCGGTCCTCGCCGCCACCCGGCTCGCGGGCGACCTGGGCGCGCCGCTCGCCGGCGTCCTCGAGGAGTGCGCCCGGTCGATGCAGGCGGACGCGGACGCCGAGACCGAGGTCCGGGCAGCGCTCGCGGGGCCGGAGCACACCACCCGGTTGCTGACGTGGCTCCCGGTGCTCGGCCTCGTGACCGGGGTCCTGCTCGGCGCCCGACCGCACGCCGTGCTGCTCGACGGCGGTGCCGGCTCGCTCGCGGCCGGGACGGGGGTGCTCCTGACACTCGCGGGGCGGGTGTGGGTGGCCCGGATCGTCGCGGCTGCGCGGGAGCCCGGTCCCGGTTCCGAGGGAGCGCGGTGACCGAGGTGCTGCTCGTCGCGCTGGTCGCGGCGGCCTGGCTGCTGGCACGGCCGGGCGCGCGACGCGTCTCCCCGCCCCGCACGAGCGACCCGGCCGTCGTCGAGGTCGAGGTGGACCTCGCGACGGCGGTGGACCTCGTCGCGGTCGCCGTCGAGGCCGGCGCCAGCGTCCCGCACGCGCTCCGGTCCGTCGGGGCCGCGATCGGCGGCAGGCGCGGCGACGACCTGGCGCGCGCTGGTGCGGCGGTCCTGCTGGGCGCGTCGTGGCCGACGGCCTGGGCCCACGCCCCGGTCCTCGGCGCGACGCTGGACGGGCTCGGCGCCGCGTGGGCGGGCGGGACAGCACCAGGACCGGCGCTGCGGACGGCCGCGGACGAGCTGCGTCGGCGTCGGGCGCGGGCGGCGCGCGACGCGGCCGGACGCCTCGGGGTGCGGCTGGTGCTGCCGCTCGGGCTGTGCTTCCTGCCGGCCTTCGTGCTCCTGGGGCTGGTCCCGGTGCTGGCGTCCTTCCTGTCACGGCTGCTCGGCTGACGTGGCCACGGTGTGCGGTCGTCGACCGCCCCGGGCGGGACGCGAGTCCTCCACAGGTCTCGCGGGATCCGGCGGTCCCCAGGTCAGGCGCGAGGGTCGGGCGGGGACGCGGGAGGGCGGACCAGAGTCGGGGACACCCCGCAGGCACCGGGTCGGCGGGGAGAACGGGAGGTACGTCATGGTGCAGAGTGGCAGGGGCCCCGGGTCGGGCGCGGAGGGCCCGGCGGGCGTGACGGGCGGGCCGCAGCAGGTCGCCGTTGCCGGGGGGCGGTGGGCGCGCGGGCAGGGGGCGTCGGCCGCGGGTCAGGGCCGACGGGTGGCGCGGGTCCTTGCCCGCCTGCGGCCGGACGGGCGCCCCGGAGACGCCGGGATGGCGACGGCCGAGTACGCGGTCGTGATGATCGCCGCAGTGGGGTTCGCCGGTCTGCTGGTGCTCATCCTCAGCAGCGCCGAGGTGCGGGAGGCGCTGCTCGGGCTCGTGCGCGACGCGCTGTCGGTGTGACCGTGCTCCGCCCCCGCCTGCGGCTCTCGCTTCGGCTCCCGCTCCCGCTCCGGCTTCGGCTCCCACGTCAGCTCCGGCTCCCGCTCCGGTACCGGTACCGGTACCGACTCCCGTCCCGGCTCCCGATCCGGCCCAGGATCGGGGCGAGACCGTGGCCGTGGAGGGTGGCCGCGTGCACCGCCGGCCTCTCGCGGCCCAGGGGCGGCCCGCCTGTCCCCGGTCGCCCAGCGCGGCGCGCCACCGCCGAGCGCGGGTCCGTCACGGCGGAGTTCGCGGTCCTGCTGCCCGTCGTGGTGCTGCTGCTCGGCGGTGTCGTCGCCGTGACGTCCACGGCCGCCACACACCTCCGGTGCGCCGACGCCGCCCGTGCCGCCGCGCGTGCCGCGGCGCTCGGCCAGTCGGACGGGGAGGTCGCCGCCGTGGCCCGACGCGTCGCTGGGCCCGGCGCCGCGGTCGCCGTCCGGCACGACAGCGGGTGGGTCGAGGTCGTCGTCGAGTCGGGGGTCGGACCGGCCCTGCCGCTCGTCGGAGGGCTGACGGTACGGGGCGCCGCGACCTCGAGGGCCGAGCCGTGACCGCCCCCGGCGCGACGCCCCGGGGAGCGGTGATCGCCGTCGGCGGCGGGTCGGCGCTCGGTGGACGTCGCGGAGCGCCGCGGGGCGGACCGCACACCGACCGCGAACGGGTCCGTGGGCTTGGTCGCGACCGCGGGTCCGCGTCGGTCCTCGTCCTCGCCCTCGTGGCCGTCACGGTGGCGCTCGCGACCCTGCTCGGTCTGCTGGCGTCCGCGCACGCGGCGCGCGGACGTGCGCAGGCTGCGGCCGACCTCGCCGCGCTCGCGGGCGCGCAGCGCGCCCTGACGGGAGGTGCCGCGTGCGGTCTCGCGCGCGAGGTCGCCGCACGGAACGGGGCCGTCCTCGACCGGTGCCACGAACTCCCCGGCGCGGTGGTCGAGGTCGCAGCCAGCGTGCCCGGGGTCTGGGGCGTCGCCACGGCTGCGGCACGCGCCGGGCCTCGGACCACGACCTGACGGGCCCTGACCGGGGGCCGGAGCGGTGCGGGCCCGGACGAGGACCCTCGTCGCCGACCCGCGGACACGCGGCCCTGGACCCTCCCACGGTGTCAGGGTGTGGAGTCGTGGACATGACCCGATCCGAGCCCCGGCTGTTCAGCATCGGGGAGTTCTCCCGGCTGGCGCGCATCAGCGTGCGGATGCTCCGGCACTACGACGACCGCGGGCTGCTCGCCCCGGCCGCCGTCGACCCGTTCACGGGATACCGCTGGTATGCACCCGACCAGCTGCGGACCGCGGCGCGCATCTGCGCGCTCCGGGACGCCGGGCTCCCCGTCGCGCAGATCGCCCGGCTCCTGCCGGTGCACGACCAGCCCGAGGTCGTGCGGCAGGTGCTCAGCGAGCAGCGGGATCGGCTGCTGTCGGACGCCGAGGACGTCCGACGGCGGATCGATCGGGTCGACCACCTCCTCGCCACCCTGAAGGAGACAGCCATGTCCATCGACGTCCGACGCACCACCGTCCCGGCCGCCACGGTCGCGGCCCTGCGGGACGTGATCCCCACCTACGCCGACGAGGGCCGGCTGTGGGAGCGCCTCATGCCCGCCCTCGGCGCGTCCGGCGCCGTCCCCGCCCCGGACGGAGCCGCGGGCGCGACCTTCCACGACGAGGGCTTCCAGGAGCACGACGTCGACGTGGAGATCTGGGTGGAGGTCGCGGCCCCCTTCGCCGGCGCCGACGGCGTCCGCTGCGTCGACCTGCCCGCGCGTGACGTGGTCGCGGCCACGTTCACCGGCCCCTACGACCAGGTCACCGCGGTCACGACCGCGCTCGGCGACTGGATCGCGGAGCACGACCTCGAGCTCGCGGGACCGATGTTCGACATCTACCGCGTCGGGCCGGGGCAGGAACCCGATCCCGCCCGGTGGGTCACCGAGGTGTGCCAGCCGGTGCGCGACCGCTGACGGAGGCGCCGCGGTCAGTCCGCCGGCGCGTGCGCCAGGACGGCGTCGAGCAGGCGGACGGCCGCGGCCTTCTCCAACGGGTTGTTGCCGTTCCCGCACTTCGGGGACTGCACGCACGCCGGGCAGCCGCTGCGGCACGGGCAGGTGGCGATCGCCTCGCGCGTCGCGCGCAACCACGTCGCGCCCAGGGCGTAGCCGCGCTCGGCGAACCCTGCGCCCCCGGGGTACGCGTCGTGGACGAACACGGTGGCCTGCTCCGTGTCGGCGTGCAGGGCGGTCGACACCCCGCCGAGATCCCAGCGGTCGCAGGTGGCGAGCAGCGGGAGCAGGCCGATCGACGCGTGCTCGGCGGCGTGCAGGGCCCCGGGCGCCGTCTCGACGGTGATGCCGGCCCGCTCGAGGACCTCCACCGGCGCCGTCCACCACACGGCGGTCGTCGGCAGCGTGCGGGCGGGGAGGTCGAGCGTCTCGGACCCCAGCACCTCCATGCCCGGGATGCGCTTGCGCTGGAAGCCCAGCACCTGGGTGGTGACGTCGACGGCCCCGAACCCCCACGTCACGGGCCCCCAGCGGCGTTCCGCGGTGGTCGACCGGATCTCGGTGCTGGTCACCCACCGGGCCCACGTCCCGAAGTCGACGTCCCTCCGGTCGACCAGCGCCACACCGTCGTCCAGGTGCAGCTCCCCGACGACGTAGGTCGCGCCCTGGTGGACGTACACGGCCCCCTCGTGGACTGTCGAGTCCGCTGCCGCCGCGTCGACCGTCCCCAGCAGGCGGCCGGTCACCGACTCGACGACGCGGACCGGGTCGCCCCCGGTACCCCGCAGGTCGGTCAGGCGGGCCGCCTGCTCGGCGTGCGTCCAGTACCAGCCGGACGGCCGGCGGCGCAGCGCCCCGCGGGCCACCAGCACGTCGAGCAGCTCGCGCGTCGCCGGCCCGAACAGGTCGAGCTCCTCCGCCCGGATCGGGGTCTCCGCCGCCGCGGCGCACAGGTGGGGCGCGAGCACGTACGGGTTCCCCGGGTCGAACACCGTGGCCTCGACCGGGGCGTCCAGCGCCGCCTCGGGGTGGTGCACGAGGAACGTGTCGAGCGGGTCCTCGCGGGCCACCAGGACGACGAGCCCGTCGGCCCCCGCGCGCCCTGCCCGCCCGGCCTGCTGCCACAGGGACACGCGCGTGCCCGGCCAGCCCGCGATGACGACGGCGTCGAGCCCCGAGATGTCCACCCCGAGCTCCAGGGCGTTCGTGGTCGCGAGCGCGCGCAGCCGACCGGTCCGGATCGCCTCCTCCAGCGCCCGGCGCTCCTCCGGCAGGTAGCCCCCGCGGTACGCGGCCACGGCGCCCGCGAGGCCGGGGTCGACCTCCCGCAGGTGCTCCCGCGTGACGGTCGCGACCGACTCGGCGGCCCGGCGCGAGCGCGTGAACGCCAGGGTCCGGGCGCCGGCGGCGGTGAGGTCGGCGAGCAGGTCCGCGACCTCCGCGGTCGCCGAGCGACGAGGCCGGTCGGGGTCCTCCGCGACGAGGTCCTCCCCGGTGCCGAGAGGACCCGATCCCTCCCGGGTGGGTCCGACCGACCCGGCGTCCGGACCCGGCGCGGGGGCCACGTCGTGCGTCGGCGCGCCGTCCGACCGTCCGTCGGGCGCGGGTCCGTCCTGCCCGACGCCGCCGTCCTGCCCGACCCCGCCGTCCTGCCCGACCCCGCCGTCCCGGTCGACGTCGACGGGGGGCTCGTCCAGCGGCAGCGCCCACGGGTCGTCCTCGGGGAGGAGCCCGCTCCACGGGCCCTCGGCCGGGGGCACCTCGGCCGGCTGCCACAGGGCCACGGTCTTGCGCCCGGCGGGGGAGGCGTCGTCCGCGACGGACACGACCTCCTCGGCGGGCACGCCGATGAGCCGCCCGGCGCTCGCGGCGGGTTCGGCGGTCGTGGCGGACGCGAGCAGGAAGACGGGCTCGGACCCGTAGACCGCCGCGACCCGACGCAGGCGCCGGAGGACGGCCGCCACGTGGGCCCCGAACACCCCGCGGAAGGCGTGGCACTCGTCGAGCACGACGTACCGCAGCGACCCGAGCAGCCTGGCCCACCGCCGGTGCTGGGGCAGCAGGGCGAAGTGCAGGAAGTCGGGGTTGCTGAGGACGACGTCCGCGTGCTCCTGGACCCAGCGGCGTTCCTCCAGGGCGGTGTCGCCGTCGCAGGTCGACACCCGCACGTCCCGCAGGTGCGCCGCGTCCAGCAGGCGGTCGAGCGCGTGCCGCTGATCGGCCGCGAGGGCCTTCGTCGGGCACAGGTACAGCACGGAGCCGCGCCGGGTGACGGACTCGATGCGCCCGGGGTCGAGGATGCCGGCCTGGGCGCGGACCGCGGACAGCGACGGCAGCCAGAACGCGAGCGACTTGCCGGACCCGGTGGACGTGGACAGCACGGTGTGCCGGCCGGACCAGGCCGCCTCGGCCGCCTCCGCCTGGTGCACCCAGGGCCGGTCCACGCCGAGCGCCCGGTAGCCGGCCACCAGGTCGGGGTCGGACCAGGCCGGCCAGTCGGCGGTGCGGCCCTGGCGTGCCGGGAGGTGGCGGACGTGCGTGAGGCGGTCCGCGCGCCGCCCTCCGGCGAGCAGCACGTCGAGCAGCCCGCCGGTGTCCGTCACGCCTCCATCCTCGCCCTTCCGCCGGCAGGACGCGGCCACGCGACGGGGCCGGGTGGCCGGGTCGCCCGGTGGCGCGGGTGGCTCGCGCGGCAGGATGGGTCCGTGCACATCGACCTGAACTGCGACCTCGGCGAAGGGCTGGGGGTCTGGACGCTCGGCGAGCCGGGGACGGACGACGCCCTGCTCGAGGTCGTCACGAGCGCGAACGTCGCGTGCGGGTTCCACGCGGGAGACCCGGCGATCATGGCGGCGCGCTGCTCGACGGCGGTGGCGCGGGGGGTCGCCGTCGGCGCGCACGTGGGGTACCGCGACCTCGTGGGCTTCGGCCGGCGGGCGCTGGACGTCCCGCCGGACGTGCTGCTGCAGGAGGTCGCGTACCAGGTGGGCGCCCTGCAGGCCGTCGCGCGGACGGTGGGCGCGCGCGTCGGGTACGTGAAGCCGCACGGCGCGCTGTACAACCGCGTCGTCGGCGACGACGTGCAGGCGCTCGCGGTCGCGGCGGCGGTGGCGCAGGTCGACCCGGGGCTGGCCGTCGTGGGGCTGCCCGGGTCGGCGGTGCTGGTGCGGGCGCGCGAGCTGGGGCTGCGGACGGTCGAGGAGGCCTTCGTCGACCGCGGCTACCGGGCGGACGGGACGCTCGTGCCGCGCGGGCGGCCGGGGGCGCTCGTGACCGACCCGCAGGAGGCCGCCGCCCGGGCGGTGCGCATGGTCCGGGAGCGACGGGTCGCGAGCGTCGACGGCGGGGACGTCGAGGTCACGGCCGCGTCGCTGTGCGTGCACTCGGACACCCCGGGGGCGGTCCCGGTCGCGCGGGCGGTGCGCGCGGCCCTGGAGGCGGCGGGGGTCGAGCTGCGGCCGGTCGCGCCGTGAGGCACGGCGCGCGCCGGGGCCGGGACGGGGCCGCGCTCCCGCGACGGAGGACGTGGTGACCGGGACGCCGAGCCCTGCGGGAGGCCCGGCGCGCGCCGGCGGAGCGGTGCCCGGCGGAGGAGCGGTGCCCGGGGACGGCGCCGTCCGCGTGGTGCGGTACGGACCGGACGCGCTGCTCGTCGACCTGGCGGGCGCCGGTCAGGTCCGGGCGCTGGACGACGCGCTGCGGTCCGCGCCGCCCGCGGGGGCGGTGGACGTGGTCCCCGCGGCGCGGACCGTGCTGCTCCGGTTCGGGTCGTCGTCCGCGGCCGACGCGGCGGTCGACGCCGTGGCGGCGGCTGCGCGGGCCGCGTCGCGGGCCACCGGGAGGCCCGGGTCGGCGGACCGGCGGCCGGCCGACGCGATGGAGCTGCCGGTGCGGTACGACGGCCCTGACCTCGCCGAGGTCGCGCGGCTGACCGGCCTGACACCCGAGGAGGTCGTGCGCCGGCACGCCGCGTCGACGTACACGGTGGCCTTCGGCGGCTTCATACCCGGCTTCGCGTACCTCACGGGCCTCGACCCCGCGCTGCACGTCCCGCGCCGCGCCACCCCGCGCGAGCGGGTCCCGGCCGGTGCGGTGGCGGTCGCCGGCGAGTACGCGGCCGTCTACCCGGCGGCGACACCGGGCGGCTGGCGGCTGCTCGGTACCTGCGACGTGCCGCTCTTCGACGTGGACCGCGACCCGCCCGCGCTGCTGCGGCCGGGCACGCGCGTGCGGTTCGTCCCCGCCGACGACGCCCCGCCCAGCACCCCTGTCGCCGCCCCCGCCCCGGTCGCACCCCCCACCCCCGCCCCGGCGGGCGTCGAGGTCCTCGCCACCGGCCCCCTCGCCCTCGTCGAGGACGCCGGCCGCTCGGGTCTCGCGGCGGTGGGCGTGGGCCGCTCGGGCGCCGCGGACGCCGGGGCCAGGCGGCTCGCGAACCGCCTGGTCGGCAACCGCGCGGACGCGGCGGTGCTGGAGGTGCTGCTGGGCGGCCTCGAGCTCGCGTTCCCGGGCGGCGGCGTGGTCGCGCTCGCGGGCGCGGAGGTGCCGGCGACGGTCGACGGTGTGCCGGTCGCCCCGCACACCGCGACGCGGGTCCCGGCGGGGGCGGTGCTGCGCACGGGGTCCGCCACGCACGGTCTGCGGCTCACGGTCGCGGTGCGCGGGGGTGTCGACGTCGCGCCGGTGCTGGGCTCCCGCGCGACGGACCGGCTCGCCGGCATCGGGCCGGCGCCGCTGCGGCCGGGGGACGTGCTGGCCGTGGGCTCCGCGGTCGGGGCCGCCGCGCAGCCGTGGCCGGACCCGCCGCGCGCGTGGCCGTCGGCGTCGTCGCCGGCCGTGCTGCGCGTGCTGCCGGGGCCGCGGGCCGACTGGTTCCCGGACGGTGCGCTCGACGCCCTGGTGGCGGCGGCGTGGACGGTCGCCCCGGCGAGCGACCGGGTCGCCGTGCGGCTCGCCGGTCCGGCGCTGCCGCGCCTGGACCGGGGCGAGCTCCCGTCCGAGGGGCTCGTGCCGGGCGCGGTGCAGGTGCCTCCCGACGGGCTGCCGGTGGTGTTCGGACCCGACCACCCGGTGACCGGCGGCTACCCGGTGCTCGCGGTGCTCGACGCGCCGTCCCGCGACGTCGCCGCGCAGCTCCGTCCCGGCGACGCCGTCCGATTCGTCCCGGTCCCGGGCCGGACGGGTCGGTGACAGCCCCGGACACGCCTGCGGGGGGACGCCCCGCCCGGTGAGCGGCGTCTGTTTGAATGGCCGCGACAGCCGAGGGGAGCCCTAGTGGACGTGAGCGTGGCCAGCAGGACCGTCGACGGCCGCACGGTCGTCGACGTCACGGGTGAGATCGACGTGTACACCGCTCCTGCGCTGCGGGAACGGCTGACGTCCCTCGTGGACGCCGGGCACACCGACCTCGTCGTGAACCTCACCGATGTGCGGTTCATGGACTCCACAGGCCTCGGCCTGCTCGTGGGCGTGCTCAAGCGGGTGCGGGGGCTCGACGGCCGGCTGCAGCTCGTCATCGACTCGGAGCGGCTGCTCAAGGTCTTCCGGATCACCGCCCTGACCCAGGTGTTCACGATCCGCGAGACCGTGGCCGAGGCGCTCGCGGACGCCCCGGCCACGGACTGAGGGACTCCCTCAGGACATGAACTGCCCCACGAGCTGGACGACCTGACCGCCCCGGACGTCCACCCAGAACCAGCTCTGCTGCTCGACGGTGATGTCGCTGGGGTACGCGTCCTCGCCGACGCACGCCGTGGACGTGCGCGGCCCGGCGACCTGCTCGAGCGTCAGGGTCTCCCGCCACGGAGCGCTGCCGCACGCGCCGGTCACGACCACGTCGGCCGCCACCGGCAGGGTGCGCAGGCGCGTCGACTCGTTCAGCCACTCGACCGCGGGCGCCTCGTGCTCGGCCTCCTCGCGGGTCATGCCGAGCGTCGCCATCCGGTGCTCGACCGTCTCCTGCGGCGTCAGCACCTGCGCGACGTCGACGGTGATCGTCCGGGCGGCGGGGTCGACCGCCGTGAGCATCGCGAAGTAGTCGCCGTCGGCGAGCGTCTCGGAGCCGTCGGCCTCGTCCGGGTCGTACCCCTCGACCTCGACCATCTCCATGCGGTTGCGGTTCGGGTCGATCAGGGGGCGCCCGCTGCCCGAGCCGCCGCCGGACGACGCGTCGTCCGCCGCTCCCGTCGGCGCCTCGCCGGGGTCGAGGCGGACCTCGACCGGGTCCGAGACGGCGGTGCCACCGGCGGTCCGCACGGCCACCGCACCGGTGTAGGTGCCGGCGGCCAGCGGGGCACCGCAGTCGTCGAGCGGGCCGCTCAGCGCGAGCTGCACCCCGTCGGCGGTCACGGTCCACGCGGGCTCGCCGGTGGTCGGCAGCAGCGCGGCGACCCGGCCGTCGCGCAGCACGGCGAGCGCGGCACCGCCGCCCGCCAGGTCCGGCAGCTCGGCGGCTCCCGGCCCGTCGACGGCGACCTGCACGCTGACGGGCCCGGCGGCCGTGCCCTGCGCGGGGGAGAGCGCGGTCACCGCGAGGTCGCCGGCGCCCTCGGGCAGCGGCTCGCCGCACACGGGCCACGCCGCGGTGCCGGGTGCGGCCGAGGTCGTGGGGGTGGGGTCGGGCAGTGCCGGTGCGCCGCGGTCGGGGAACCAGCCCGCCACGCTCGTGCCGGCGAGGGCGACCGCCGCGACGCCGGCGACGAGGCCCCCGGCCGACGCACCGCGGATCGCGGCACGGCGCCGGCGACGCCGGTGCACGATCGCCTCGACCGGGAGGGCACGTGCGCCGTGGTGCTGGGCGTCCGCGACGATGTCGGCGAGCGCCTCGGACAGGTCGTGGTCGTTCACAGCAGGTGCTCCATCTCGTCTCGGTCCTCGCGGGTCGACCCGTCCGGGGCGTTCCCCAGCGACAGGCCGAGCCGGCCGCGGGCGTCGGCCAGGTAGCGCTTCACCGCCCCGGTGCTCAGGTCGAGCACGTCGGCGATGTCGGCGACGGGGAGGTCGTCGAGGTAGCGCAGCACGGTGCAGGCGCGCTGGCGTGCGGGGAGCTCGGCGAGCGCGGCACGGACCTCCTGCCGCACCGTGACCCCGTCGGCGAGGTCGGGCAGCGTCTCCTCGGGGCCCGCGAGCCGCGGCAGCAGGTCCCGCCACCGCCGGGCCCGGCGCCGGCCGTCCACGAACGTCGTGAGGATCGTGCGGCGCACGTACCCCTCGACGGTCTGCAGGTCGACGCCCGTGCGCGTGCGCACGACCGTCTTGACCAGCGCGTCCTGCACCAGGTCCTCCGCGTCGCGGAGGTCGCCTGTGAGCAGGTACGCGTAGGCCACCAGCGCCCGCCCGCGGTCGCGGGCCAGTGCTGCGATCATCTCGTCCCCGTGCGGCACGGTCGTCCTCTCCTCGTCTTGCCCCTCACCTGCTGAGACGACCCGCGGGCCCCGGAGGTTGTGCGCCGCCGCCGGGCAGATCCGGCACGTCCGGGACGGGCGGGCGCGACCTCCCGACATCGCACCGCCGCGCCGTGCGTGGCGTCCGGGACGAGTGTCCTGCCCGGTGGACGGTCCGCGTGCCCCGTCGACGGTCCCCGTGCGCGCCCGACGCCGACCCGGCGGCGCGGCGCGGGCTCACCGGATGACGATCTCGAACGGCTCCCCGGCGACGACGACCACGGGCCCCTCGGGGACGGCGAGCGGGGTGGCGCCCTCCGGCGTCCGCAGCTCGGCGGCGGTCACCGGCACGACCGGGTGCACGGTGTAGGTGCCCGGGGGCAGCGCCTCCTCCGTGGCGGAGCCCGCCGCGTCGCACCGCTCCAGGTCGGTGCGGTCGGGGACCGGGAGCACCGACCCGGTGTCGAGGTCGACCGAGGCCCACAGGTCCGCGGAGGCGGGGCGGCTGCTCCCGACGACCACCCCGTCCTGCTCGAGCCAGTACCGGACACCGGTCCGCAGGTAGGCGCGCAGGCGTGACGGCCCCCGGTAGGTCAGGGTCGCGGGGGCGTCGAGCTCCTGACCCGCGACGACCGAGGCGACGGGGGCGGCGTCGAGGTCGAAGGCGCCGCCGGTCGTGAGATCCGGGACGGCGGCACCGCACGCGGGCTCGGCGGCCAGGCGCACGTCCTCCGAGGGAGGAGCCGGCGTCGTGACGGCCCCGTCCGCCGCGATCGTCACCGTGGCGGGCTCGCTCAGGACGCGTCGCCAGTCCTGCGGGTGCTCGGCGGCGACGGCCGCCGCGGCAGCGGTCGTCCCGTCCCCGATCGCCGACGGGTCGGGACCCAGGGGCATCACGCGCGCGGCGGCGACCACCTGGTACTCCCCGGCAGGGAGGTCACCGCCGTCGAGGCAGGAGGTCAGGGGGACGTGGGTCCGGTAGACGGACGAGGTCGTCGACGCCTCGACGTCGTACGCCGTGATCACGGGCCACGTGCCGCCGTAGGAGTCCGTCGCTGCGACGACGATCCCGTCGTGGACGACCAGCAGGTCCGGTCCGCGGTCCTCGTAGAGCCCGAAGTGCGCGCTGCGCGGTTCCCAGTCCGGTGTCAGGGCGAGCGAGGTGCGGGTCACGACCGGCACCGGCTCCCCGGGCCGGACGACCTCGGCGAGTACGGCGAGCACCGTGTCCCACCGGTCGTCCACGGGGTCGGCGGGCGGGGTGGTGACCAGGGAGCCGCAGGCCCCGAACGGCAGGCCGGGGTCGCCGGTCGGCAGCGTGGTCGTGGGTGCGGCCGGGTCGTCCGCCGTGGGCGCCGTCGAGGGGCGGGGTGCGGGCGTGGTCGTGTGCGCGGGCGGTGCGGGTGCGGGCGCCTGGTCGGGCAGCAGCGCGAGGGTGCCGCCGGTCAGGGCGAGGACGGCGCAGGTCGCCGCGGCCGTGGTCAGGGCTGCTCGGCGGGTACGCCCCCGGCGGGTGCGGGCGATGAGGTCGGCGAGGGGAAGGCCTGCGTCGGGGAGGTCGCGGTGCGCGGTCGCGACACCGTCGACCAGGTCGTCGAGCGCGCGGTGCAGGTGGTCGCTCATCGTCCGCCTCCGTTCGTGGTGGACAGGTCCTCGGTGTCGAGGTCGGGCATGCCGAGCAGGGTGCTGAGACGGGAGGCGGCGTCGGAGAGGTAGCGCTTGACGGCGCCCTCGGACAGGTCGAGCCTGCGGGCGATCTCGGGGACGGTGAGGTCGTCGTAGTGCCGCAGGACGGTGCAGGCGCGTTGCCGTGGCGACAGGGTGTCGAGGGCGGCGGCGACGCTGACCTGGTCGACCACGGTGCTCTCGGCGGAGGGGCTGGTGGCGGCGGGCGCGACGAGGTGGGCGTTGTCGCGCGAGACGCGGTCGTGGCGGTGCTGGTCGATCCAGCCGGTGAGGACGGCGCGGCGGACGTAGGCCTCGGTCCAGGTGATGTCGTGGCCGGCGCGGCGGCGGGTCCAGGCGCGCACGACGGCGTCCTGGACGAGGTCCTCGGCGCTCGCGGTGTCGCCGGTCAGCAGCCTCGCGTAGCCGATGAGGGCCGGTCCGCGGTCGCGGACGAACGCCGCGAGGTCGTCCTGCCAGCTCACCGTGCCGCTCCGTCCCGGTCGGGCAGCCGTCCGCCGACCCGTCCTCCGAGTGTCATGGCTGGTCGACGGTCCGCGGGGGGCGTTCCGTTGGGGGGCGGGTCCGGATGTCACCCGGACGGAGCAGCGCCCCTCCACCCCGCCGGCCGGGGGTTTGGTGGCTACAGTGGCGTCCTCCACGCGGCAACGGGGCGGCGTGAGGTCGGGGGCGGTCGGGGGAGGCCGTGCCCGTGTCCGAGGAGGATGCATGGTCGATCTCGGTCCGGCGAGTCTCGTGGTGGTCTGGGTCATCGCCGCCGTCGCGGTCGCGGCGCTGGTCGTGGCGGTGGTGCTGCGGCGTCAGGTGCTCGCGGCGGACGAGGGGTCCGCGGCCATGCGGTCCATCGCCGCGGCGGTGCAGGAGGGCGCGGCGGCGTACCTGTCGCGGCAGCTCAGGACGCTGGTGCTGTTCGCGGTGGTGGTGTTCGCGCTGCTGTTCCTGCTGCCGGGCGACGCGGGGGTGAAGATCGGCCGGTCGGTGTTCTTCCTGGTCGGCGCGGGGTTCTCCGCCTCGATCGGCTACCTGGGCATGTGGTTGGCGACGCGCGCGAACGTGCGTGTCGCGGCGGCCGCGTCGCTGCCGGGGGGCCGGGCGGAGGGCGCGCGGATCGCGCTGCGGACGGGTGGCGTGGTCGGCATGTCGGTGGTGGGCCTGGGCCTGCTCGGCGCGGCGGTCGTGGTGCTGCTGTACCGGGGCGACGCGCCGGCGGTGCTCGAGGGCTTCGGGTTCGGCGCCGCGCTGCTCGCGATGTTCATGCGGGTCGGCGGCGGCATCTTCACCAAGGCGGCGGACGTGGGCGCGGACCTCGTCGGCAAGGTCGAGCAGGGCATCCCCGAGGACGACCCGCGCAACGCCGCGACGATCGCGGACAACGTGGGCGACAACGTCGGGGACTGCGCGGGCATGGCGGCGGACCTGTTCGAGTCGTACGCGGTGACGCTGGTCGCGGCGCTGATCCTCGGCCGGGCGGCGTTCGGCGAGGAGGGCCTGGTGTTCCCGCTGATCGTCACCGCGATCGGCGCGCTGGTGGCGGCGCTCGGCGTGCTCGTCACCCGGGTCCGGGGCGAGGAGAGCGGGCTGACGGCCATCAACCGCGGGTTCGCCGTGGCGGCGGTCGCCGGCGCGGTGCTCGCGGCCGTGGCGGCGTTCGCGTACCTGCCGTCGTCGTTCTCGGCGCTCGCGGGCACCGCGGGTCTGGGGGACCACGGCGGCGACCCGCGGCTGGTGGCCGCCGGCGCGGTGGCGATCGGCGTCGTGCTGGCCGGCCTGATCCTGTGGGTCACCGGCTACTTCACGGGCACGACGTCCAAGCCGACCATCCACGTGGCGCGGACCTCCCAGACGGGGGCGGCGACGGTCGTGCTGTCGGGCATCGGGGTGGGCTTCGAGTCGGCCGTGTACACGGCGGGCATCATCGCGGCGGCGATCTGCGGCGTGTTCCTGCTGGCGGGCGGGTCCATCTCGCTCTCGCTGTTCCTGGTGGCGCTCGCGGGCTGCGGCCTGCTGACGACGGTCGGCGTGATCGTCGCGATGGACACCTTCGGACCGGTGAGCGACAACGCCCAGGGCATCGCGGAGATGTCCGGCGACGTCACCGAGGAGGGCGCGCAGATCCTCACGGACCTCGACGCCGTCGGGAACACCACGAAGGCCGTGACCAAGGGCATCGCGATCGCGACGGCCGTGCTCGCGGCGACCGCCCTGTTCGGCTCGTACGCCGACGCGGTGGCCGGGGCGGTCGCGGACCTGCGGATGTCGCAGGCGCCGGGCGACATCGTCCTGGCGATGACGGACTACCAGGTGATCAGCCCCGTGACCCTGGTCGGGGTGATCCTGGGCGGGGCGACGGTGTTCCTGTTCTCCGGCCTGGCGATCGACGCGGTGACCCGCGCGGCCGGTGCGATCGTGTTCGAGGTGCGCCGCCAGTTCCGCGAGCACCCCGGGATCATGACCGGCGCGGAGCGCCCCGAGTACGGCAAGGTCGTCGACATCTGCACCCGGGACTCGTTGCGTGAGCTCGCGACGCCCGGCCTGCTCGCGGCGTCCGCGCCGGTCGCGGTCGGGTTCGGCCTGGGCATCGGGCCGCTCGCGGGGTTCCTGGCCGGGGCGATCGGATCGGGCGTGCTGATGGCCGTCTTCCTGGCGAACTCCGGCGGCACGTGGGACAACGCCAAGAAGCTGGTCGAGGACGGCCGGTACGGCGGGAAGGGGTCGGACGCGCACGCCGCCGTCGTCATCGGGGACACCGTCGGCGACCCGTTCAAGGACACGGCGGGCCCGGCCATCAACCCCCTGATCAAGGTGATGAACCTCGTCGCGCTGCTCGTCGCGCCGGCGGTCGTCGCCGTGTCGCTGGGGGACGACGCGAACCCCGTGCTGCGGCTGACGATCGCGGTGCTGGCCGCCGGCGTCGCGTTCGGCGCGGTCATCGCCTCGCGGCTGCGCGCCGCCCGCGTGGACGAGGAGGCGCGCCTGGAGCGGGAGGTCCGGCTGCCGGCGTCGTGACGGCGCCCGGGGCGTGCGCTCCCGCCTCGACCGCCCGGCGGACGTCGGGCAGGCTGTCGGTATGACCCGGACCCGCCGCCCCGGCCGCCGCCTGCCCCGCACCGCCTCCCTGCTCGTGCTGCTCCCGCTGTCCCTGGCCGCCTGCTCGGGCGGCGACGACGCCGAGCGGTTCTGCTCGGAGGCCGAGGACGCCCTCGCCGGCATCGACGCCTCGGGCGCGCTCGGCGACGACCCGCAGGCGTTCGCCGACGCGATCGCGCAGCAGCGCGAGGGGTTCGAGTCGATCGACCCCCCGTCGGAGATCGCCGACGACTGGCGGACGTTCGCGACGGCGTTCGCGGAGCTGGACGACGCGCTGCAGTCCGTGGACACCACGGACCAGGCGGCCCTGGACCAGGCGCTCACCGAGTTCTCCGGCTCGGCGGACGCCGAGGGGCTCGCGGACGCGTCCGACCGCATCGGCACCTACCTGACCGAGAACTGCGAGGCGTGATGCGGCTGCACCTCGTCCGCCACGGCCAGACCGGCTCGAACCTGCGGCACGCGCTCGACACGGGGGCGCCCGGCGCCGCGCTGACCCCCGAGGGCGAGCGGCAGGCCCGCGCCGTCGGGGAGGTGCTCGCCGCCGAGCGGCTCGACGCGGTGTACGCCTCCCACCTGGACCGGGCCCGGGCGACGGCCGCGGAGGTCGCGCGCCCCCACGGGCTGGACGTCACCGTCCGCGAGGGACTGCGCGAGGTGCTCGCCGGTGACCTGGAGATGCGGACGGACGCCGACGCGGTGGAGCGGTACCTCGGCACGATGCTCGCGTGGGCGGGCGGGGACCTCGACGCCCGGATGCCCGGCGGCGAGACGGGCCGCGCCACGCTCGAGCGGTTCGACGCGGTCGTCGAGGAGATGCTCGCGACCGGGGCGGGCACCGTCGCGGCGGTCAGCCACGGCGCGGTGATCCGGCTGTGGGCGATCACGCGGGCCGCCAACCTCCACACGCGGTCGGACGTCGTGCAGGTGCTGGACAACACCGGCGTCGTGACGCTCGAGACCGGCGGCCCGACCGGCTGGTACGCGACGCGCTGGCAGGACGAGACCGTGCCGCACGACGCCCCGGCGGGCGACGGCCCGGGCGGGGAGCCGCTGCCGGTCTGACGCCGGGCGTCGCACCCCGGCGCCGCACACTACTGAGTAGCGGCCACTCAGGTCCGCGCGACGGCCACCTCAATCCGCACCCGCTCCCGCGACGGCACGGGTCGGTACCGCGGCCGGCACCACTCAGTGGCACGGGAGGTACCGGGGCCGCGTCGACGCTGGAGGCGTCCGTCGAGCCCGTCGAACCCGGTGCGTCGCCGTGCGGACCGGTGCGCTCCGTAGGACCCTCCCGTGATCCCGACCCGCCTGGTCGCCACCGCCGTCGTGGCCGCGCTCGCCGCGCCCGTCGGCGTGCTGCTCGCCCCCGCCGCCGTCGCCGCCCCGCCCTCGCTCGAGGAGACCCGGACGTTCACCGTCCCCGACCCCCGTGCGACCGGGTACGGGCTCGACCTCGACGGCGACCTCGCCGTCTACACCGGGCGCTACGACTCGCGCGGCGCGGCCGGGACCGGCCTGGTCCAGGTCGCGCGCCGGACCGGCCCCGCCGCCACCGACTGGACGACCACCGACCTGCCCGTCCCCGCGGACGTGCGGGGCTACGGCGTCTCCGTGGCGGTCGACGCCGACGCGGGACGGGTCGTCGTCGGGGCGATCACCTCGCAGCACGTCGTGGTCTACACCCGGACCGGTCCGGACGAGTGGGCGGTCGACCGCGTGCTCGAGGCCCCGGCGGACCCCCGGGTGGGCCTGGTCCGCACGTTCGGGGAGACCGTCGCGCTGGACGGCGGCACGCTCGTCGTCGGCGCGCCGAACTCGACGGTCGACGGGCGGGCGAACGCCGGCCTCGCGTACCTGTTCGACCTCGACGCGGGCACGTCGCGGCCGCTGCTGCCGGCGCCGGAGCTCGTCGTCGGCGACTCGATCGCGGGACAGGCGGTCGACGTCGCGGACGGGCGGGTCGCCGTCGGGGCCCCCCAGCTGCGGCGCACGCTGGACTTCTACGGCGGCCAGTTCCGGGTCGGCGGGGTGTACCTGTGGGACACGGCGGCGCTCGACGCGGGGCCGTCCCTGACCTCCCAGCCGGTCGGGGAGGAGATGCGCTCCGTGCCGCCCGGCAACGGCGGTGGGCCGGCGTTCGGCTACGCGCTCGCCCTGGCGGGCGGCCGGCTCTACGTCGGCTCGCCGCTCGAGGTGAACTACACCGCCGAGGACCCGGCCGACCCGGTCGGCGGCTACAACGTCTCCTCGATCGACTCGGGCACCACGACCCAGGGCGCGGTGTACGTCTACGACCCGTCCGACGCGGCGGCCCCCGCCCGGGTGGGCGGCAAGCTCATGCCGCCGGCCCACTCGTACGGGTTCGGGTACCGCGTCGACGCGACCACGGACGCGCTGCTCGCCTCGGCCTACAGCGCCGCGGACGGGCTGCGGGGCGAGGTGCACGTCCTGGACCCGGCGGCGGTCGACCCGACGGTCCCGGACGACGGCGGGCTGCTGCGGCAGACGGTGGAGCCGGTGCAGACGCTGCGCGGTTCCGACATGGAGCCCGGGGCGCGGTTCGGGAGCAGCGACATCGGCGGCGGGGTGGCCGTCTCCGGGGGCCGGGCCCTCGTGGCCGCCTTCGCGACCGGTGCGAGCGCCAGCGGCAAGGTCTACCTGTTCGACGCGGTGGTGCCGGAGCCCGTCGAGGTGGCCGTGCCGGACGTCACCGTCACCTACGGCCTGCCCGCGACCCTGACGGCGACCGTGTCCGGGCTGGTGCCGGCCGGTGCCTCCGTCGCGGTCGACGGGGTGGAGCTCGGCGGCGTCACCAGCGACGGCGCCACGGTCACGGCGTCGGTCGCCGCCGCGGCGTACGACGTGGGCGACCACGAGGTGGCGGTCGGGGTGCGGCGCGAGGCCGGCGGCGAGGTCGTCGCGACGGCGACCGCGCTCCTGCGGGTGCTGCCGGCCGCCACCACCACGACGGTCGACCCGGGGCCGGGTGCCTCACGCCCCGCGGGCGAGGCCCTGCCCGTCACCGGGACCGTCGCGGGCGAGCACGGCACGGTGCCCGGCGGCTCCGTCGAGCTGCTCGCCGCCGGCGAGGTCGTCGCGACCGCGGACCTCGGGGCGGACGGCTCGTACGCGACCGAGGTCCCCGCCCCGGCGGTCGTGCCCGGCGAGCTCGCCCTCGAGGCCCGGTACGCCGGAGACACGAACCACCTCGCCTCGTCCGCGTCGGCGAGCGTCCAGGTCCGTGCCTCCGACCCGCCGGTCCCGACGCCCGGGCCGACGGAGCCGGTCGAGCCCGTGGACCCGGTCGACCCGGTGGACCCGGTGGAACCCGTCGACCCGGTGGACCCGCCCGCCCCGGCCGACCCGGCGGGTGAGGCCGCGCCGAGCGGTCCCGCCTCGGCGGTCCTGGCGGTGACCGGGCCCGGCGGCCTCGCGGCCCTGCTCGCGGCGGCTGTCCTCGTCATCGCGCTCGGTGTCGTCCTCGTCCGGAGACGGCGCGCCTGACGACGGCGATCGGGGAGGATGGGCGGGTGCAGCCCCCCACCTCCCCGGACGCAGCCCCCGCCGACCTGCTGGACGCCCTGCGCGCCGACCTCACGGGCGCGGGCTTCACGGTCGCGGGCGTCGCCGACCTGCTCGGCCCGGTGGCGTCGGCGGCGCTGCACCGGGAGGAGGCGGTCCCGGCGCTGCGGGTCACGGCCGCCGCCACCGACCCGCGGGCCACGCTCGTCCGCGCGCTGGTGCTCGGGGTCCCCGTCCCGGCGTCCCGCCTGGCTGCCGCCCTGCCCACCCTCGGCGTCGACGGTGCGCGGCGCCTCGGGCTCGTGTCCGCCGCGGGCTCGGCCCCGGACGACGAGGTGCGGGCGCTGGTCGACCTGCGGCCCTACGAGGCCGAGGACGGCGCCGGCGCCGTGGACTGGTGGATCGCGTCGGACCTGGGTGAGCTGGCGACCGGCGGCGCGCTGCGCACCGACCACGTGCTCGGCGTCGGGGGCGCGTCCACGACGCTGGCCCAGGTGACGGCGCGCGACCCGCGCGGCCGGACGCTCGACCTCGGCACGGGCTGCGGCATCCAGGCGCTGCACGCGTCGCGGCACTCGGCGTCCGTGGTCGGCACCGACATCTCCGCGCGGGCGCTGGCGTTCGCCCGGTTCAACGCCGCGCTGGCGGGGGTGGGCGCGCTCGACCTGCGGCTCGGGTCGATGCTGGAGCCGGTCGCCGGGGAGCGGTTCGACCTGGTGGTGAGCAACCCGCCGTTCGTGATCACGCCGCGGGCGGCCGGGGAGGTGCCCACGTACGAGTACCGCGACGCGGGCCGCACCGGGGACGCCGTCGTGGCGGACCTCGTGACGTCCGTCGGCGGCGTGCTCGCGCCCGGCGGCGTCGCGCAGCTGCTCGGCAACTGGGAGGTCCGCCGGGGCGAGCGGTGGGACGAGCGGGTGGGCGCGTGGCTCGACGCGTCCGGGCTGGACGGCTGGGTGGTGCAGCGCGAGCTCCAGGACCCCGCGCAGTACGCCGAGACGTGGATCCGCGACGGCGGGACGACGCCGGACCGGGACCCGGAGGCGTGGCGCACCCGGTACGCCGCGTGGCTCGACGACTTCGCGTCGCGCGACGTCGAGGCGATCGGCTTCGGGATCGTCGTCCTGCGCCGGCCCGGGTCGCAGGGCCCCCTGCTGCGCCGGCTCGAGGAGGTCACCGGCACCGTGCGGCAGCCTCTCGGCCCGGCCATCGGGGCGAGCCTGGCCGCGCAGGAGCTGCTGCGCGGGCAGGACGACGCGGCGCTCGCGGCGGCACGGCTGCGCGTCGCGCCGGACGTGACGGAGGAGCGGTACCTGCGGCCCGGCGACGTCGACCCGCAGGTGGTGCTGCTGCGGCAGGGCGGCGGCTTCGGGCGCACCGTGCGCGCGGGCACCGCGCTCGCCGGATTCGTCGGCGCCTGCGACGGGGAGCTGACCGTCGGGCAGATCGTCGGTGCGCTCGGTGCGCTGCTCGGCGTGGACGCCGCGGGCGTGGCGGCCGAGGTGCTGCCCGCGGCGCGCGGCCTGCTCGCGGACGGCCTGCTGCTGCCCGCCTGACCGGCCGGCCGGCATCCGGCCACGGCCTCCTGACGGCCGCCCACAGCCTCGGCACAGGTGGGTGATACGACCGCTCCAGGCACCTTCCCTACGGTCCTGACCAGCCGCGACACCGCGCGGGACCGTCGTGAGGGAGAACATGCTGAGGCTGTGGAGACGCACCCGCGCCTGGGTGCGCGTGGTGGGCGTGGTGCTGCTGGTCGGTGTGGCGGGGGCGGGCGGGTACCTGCTCGCGCTGCGGGAGGAGCCGGCGCAGGCCGCGGCCCCGGCGTCGACGACGAGCGCCGTCGCCGCGAGCCTGTCGACCATCGAGCAGTCCGTCTCGGCCAGCGGCACGCTGACGCCGGCCGTGCAGGAGGACGTCGCGTTCGCCGTGAGCGGGACCGTGCAGTCGGTCGACGTCGCGGCGGGGGACACCGTCACCGCCGGGCAGCAGCTCGCCACGGTCGACACCCTGCAGCTCGACGCGGCGCTGCTGTCCGCGAAGGCCGACCTGGCGTCCGCCCAGGCGTCGCTCGCGGACGCCGAGGACGAGGCGGACGGCTCGGACGCCTCCGACGCGCAGGTCGCCGCCCTCGCCGCGCAGGTCGAGGTCGCGCAGGCGGCCGTCGACGCGGCGCAGGAGGACCTGGCCGGGGCGACGCTGACGGCACCGGTGGCGGGTCTCGTGACCTCGGTGGACCTGGAGGTCGGCGACGTCGTCGCCGGGAGCTCGGGGTCGAGCGGGTCGTCGACGAGCGGCTCGGCGGGTTCCGGTGCCTCCGGCGGGGCCGTCGGGGCCTCCCAGGGGTCCAGCGCGTCCAGCGCGTCCACGAGCAGCTCCACCGCGCAGTTCGTGATCGTCGGCACGGACGCCTGGCAGGTGTCCGTGTCGGTCGGGGAGTCCGACGTCGCGCTGGTCGACGTCGGCGACCAGGTGGAGCTGACCGTCGACGACGTGGCGGACACCGTCTACGGCACGGTCGGGGAGGTCGGGCTCGTCCCGTCGAGCTCCTCGGGCGTCGCCACCTACCCGGTGACGGTCGACGTCACCGGGTCCCCGGAGGGCCTGCACGACGGCGTGTCCGCGGACGTCTCGATCATCTACGAGCGCCGCACCGACGTGCTGACCGTGCCCGCGGCGGCGGTGACCACCGTGGACGGCCGCTCCGTCGTCACGCAGGAGGGTGCGGACGGCGAGCAGGTCACCACGGAGGTCACCGTCGGCGAGACCTCCGGCACCCTGGTGGAGATCACCGACGGGCTGACCGAGGGCGACGAGGTGCTGGTCACGGCGTTCACGCCGCGCGCCGGCACGGGCTCCGACGACGAGCAGCAGGGCGGCGGCCAGGTGCCGGACTTCTCGGGCGGGATGCCGGACTTCTCCGGGGGGATGCCGGACTTCTCCGGCGGGTTCCCGGACGGGTTCCCGGGCGGCGGCAATGGCTGAGGCCGTGCTGGAGCGCCGGCCGCCGGACCCGTCCCCGGAGGGCGCCCCGGTCATCGAGCTCGCCGGCGCCCGCAAGACTTACCGCACCGGCAGCATCGAGTTCGAGGCGCTGCGCGGGGTGGACCTCGGCATCGCGACCGGCGAGTACGTGGCGATCATGGGCCCGTCGGGCTCGGGCAAGTCCACCCTGATGAACATCGTCGGGTGCCTGGACGTCCTGACCGCCGGGACGTACCGGCTCGCGGGCGAGGACGTGGGCGACCTGGACGAGGAGGAGCTCGCGGAGGTCCGCAACCGGCGCCTGGGGTTCGTGTTCCAGCAGTTCCACCTGCTGCCGTCCCTGCCGGCCTGGCGGAACGTCGAGCTGCCGCTGGTGTACGGCCGGGTGCCGGCCGCCGAGCGGCGCGACCGGGCGGTGGCCGCTCTCGAGCGGGTGGGGCTCGGTGACCGGCTCGAGAACCGCCCGGGCGAGCTGTCCGGCGGTCAGCAGCAGCGCGTCGCGGTCGCCCGCGCCCTCGTCGGGGAGCCGGCGCTGATCCTCGCGGACGAGCCGACGGGCAACCTCGACTCGGCCTCCACCGAGGACGTGCTCGCGCTGCTGGACGACCTGCACGCGCAGGGCCGCACGATCGTGCTCATCACGCACGAGCTGGAGGTGGCGCAGCACGCGCGGCGCATCGTCTTCGTGCGGGACGGCGTCATCCAGTCCGACGAGGTGAACCCGCGATGACGTGGTCCGAGACCCTGCGCACCGGCTGGTCGGCGGTGCGCGGGCACAAGCTCCGCTCGCTGCTGACCGTGCTCGGCATCCTCATCGGCATCGCCGCGGTGATCCTCACCGTCGGCCTCGGCCTGGGCACCCAGAAGGACGTGAGCGAGCAGATCAGCGCGCTCGGGTCGAACCTGCTCATCGTGACGCCCGGGTCCTCGACGGACTCCGACGGGCTGCGCGGCGGGTTCGGCACCGGGGCGACGCTCACCCGCTCGGACGCCGAGGCGCTCGCCTCGCCGGTGAACGCCCCCGACATCGGGGCGGTGGCGCCGGAGAAGGAGTCGTCGCTGTCGGTCGAGGCGAACGACACGAACTGGACGACGAGCGTCGTCGGGACGACCGTCGACTGGCCGTCGGTGCGCTCGCGGACCGTCGCGTCCGGGGAGTTCTTCACGGCGGAGGACGACGCGTCGGGTGCCGCCGTCGCCGTGGTCGGCGCGACGACGGCCACCGAGCTGTTCGGCACCACCCGCGTCGTCGGGCAGCAGCTCACGATCGCCGACACCCCGTTCACCATCGTCGGCGTGCTGGCGGAGGCCGGGTCGAGCACGGACAGCGACCTGGACGACGTCGTCGTCGTGCCGCTGACGACCGCGGCCGACACGGTCTCCGGCAGCCTGACGCGCAGCTCCCTCACCACCGTGTACGTGCAGGCGGCGTCGGCCGACCAGCTCTCGGCCGCCTACCAGGAGGCGCAGACGCTGCTGCTCAACCTGCACGGCATCACCGACGCGGACAGCGCCGACTTCAGCATCGACAGCCAGGACGCCCTGGTCAGCACCGCCACGTCCGTGTACCGGACGCTCACGGTCCTGCTCACCGGCATCGCGGCGCTGTCGCTGCTGGTCGGCGGGATCGGCGTCATGAACATCATGCTGGTGTCCGTCACGGAGCGGACCCGTGAGATCGGCCTGCGCAAGGCGCTCGGCGCCCCGCCGTGGGCGATCCGCCGGCAGTTCCTCGTCGAGGCCGCCGTGCTCGGCCTGGCCGGCGGCCTGCTCGGCGCCGTGCTCGGCGTCGTCGCGGCCGCCGTGCTGCCCGGCCTGCTCGGCACGTCGGTCGTCGTGTCCGGCGCCGCCGTCGCCGGTTCCGT
Organism: Cellulomonas olei; assembly: GCF_039548315.1. Classification (NCBI taxonomy): domain Bacteria; kingdom Bacillati; phylum Actinomycetota; class Actinomycetes; order Micrococcales; family Cellulomonadaceae; genus Cellulomonas; species Cellulomonas olei. The sequence continues at coordinate 43,061 of NZ_JBCLVN010000028.1, read as the reverse complement.
CGCCGTGGCCCTCGCGATCGGACTCGTGTTCGGCGTCTACCCCGCCACCCGGGCCGCCCGGCTCGCCCCCATCGACGCGCTGCGGTCCGAGTGACCCCCGCCCGCACCCCGAGGAGAGACATGACCACCACCACGCGCACCCGCCGGACGCTGCGACCCCGCGCCGGCAGGTCCGGCGCCGTCGGCGCGATCGGCACCGTGGCGCTGCTGACCCTGGTCGGCGCGTGCTCGTCCGGCACCGCCGCGTCCGAGGCGGCTCCGGCCGCGACCTCGGGGACCGCCCAGGACCCCGCCGCCGCGGCGGGCACGGGCCGCGGGCCGGGCGGCGGCACCAGCGGCGAGATCGCCGCCGTGTCGGACGCGCTGATGCAGGTGCAGGGCGACGACGGGCAGACCGCGGTGACGTGGGACGACGGCACGACGATCACGCAGACGGTCGCGGCGTCGCTCGCGGACGTGACCGTCGGGTCGTGCGTCGTCGTGCTCGGCGCGGGCGACGACACGGCGGCGACGAGCGTCGCCGTGAGCGCGGCGACCGACGGCGCGTGCACGGCGGGCCCCGGCGGCTCCGGCGGCGGCGCGTGGGGGGACGGCGAGCGGCCCTCGGGCATGCCGACGGACATGCCCGACGCGCCCGCGGACGGCGAGCGGCCCGACGGGGCCCCGACGGGCATGCCCGACGGGATGGTGCCCGGCGGCGGTCTGACCGCCGGGCTCGTCACCGAGGTGTCCGGCAGCACGATCACCGTGGAGAGCACCGGCATCCCGACGGGCGACGACGACGGCACGGCGGCAGGCGGCGACGCGACCACCACGACGGTCACCGTCGACGACGCGACGGCCTACACGACGACCGTCGCGACCGACGCGTCGGCCATCGCGGTCGGGCTCTGCGTGCTCGCGCAGGGCGAGGCCGACGACTCCGGGCAGGTCGCCGCCACGAGCCTGACGCTGTCCGAGCCGGGCGACGACGGCTGCACCAGCGGGTTCGGCGGCGGGTTCGGCGGGATGCCGGGCCGTCCCGGCGCCGAGGACGGGGAGGCCGCCGGTGCGTGACAGCCTGCGCCGTGTCCGCCCCCGGGTCCCGCGGCGGTGGCGGGACGGACCCGCGCGGCCGCCGCGCCCCTCGCGCCGCCCCCGCCGGCACCGGCGCGTCGTCGCGGGCGGCGTGGCCGGTGCGCTCGCCCTGCTGCTGGCGGGCGGCGGGGTGGCCCTCGCGCTGACCCGGACGTCCGGCCCGGGCTACCGGACCGCGACCGCGGAGCCCGGGACGGTGGACCAGACGGTCGACACCACCGGGACGGTCGCCTCCGCGACCCGCTCGGACCGGGCGTTCCCGGTCGCCGGGACGGTGGCGGACGTCGCCGTGGCGGTCGGCGACACCGTCACCGCGGGGCAGGTGCTGGCCTCGCTGGACCCGACCTCCCTGGAGGACGCCGTGACCGACGCGGAGCAGGCGCTCGCGGACGCGCAGCAGCAGCTCGAGGACGACATCGAGTCGCAGACCTCGAGCAGCAGCACCTCGGCCGACGCGTCGAGCGGGGCGTCGTCGGCCGGTGCCTCGGGCGCCGGGGATGCGACGGCCGCCGACGGCGCGGCCACCCCGTCCGCGCCCGCCGCGCAGACCTCGACGGGGTCGGGCAGCGGGGGCTCGGGCTCGTCGGGACAGGGCTCGGGCTCGTCGGACCCGGGCGGGTCGGGCGGCTCGGGCGGGTCGGACCAGGGCGCCGCCGCGGCTGCCGTCGCCGCGGTGACGGCGGCGCAGCGCGCGCTGCTGGCGCAGTACGAGACCGCGCAGGGGCTGCTGGTCACCGCCTCGGACGCGGTCACCACGGCCCGGGACACCTGCCAGCCGTTCCTCGACCTCGACGGGACCACGGACGGCGGGGGCGGGGACACGGGCGGCACGGACGGCGACGACGGGTCCGGCGGCACCGGCGGGTCCGGCGGCACCGGCGGGTCCGGCGACGGCGGCGCGGACGAGGCGGGCGGGACCGCGGGCTCGACCGACGGCGCCACCACCGAGGACGGCACGACCGAGGACGGCACCGCCACCGACGGCACCGCCACCGAGGACTCGACCACCGCGCAGACCAGTGCGCTCACCACCGGGTCGACCCCCGCGGTGGTCCTGGCGGCGGCCGTCACGACGGACGCCACGGGCACCGCCGACGCGCAGGAGCAGCTCGTCGCGTGCCAGGACGCGACCGCCGCGGTGCTCGACGCGCAGACCGCGGTGGACGAGGCGCAGAGCGCGCTGCAGCAGCTCGCCGCCGACCTGGACGAGGCCGTCACCGACGCGCTCGCGGCCCTGTCCTCCGGCACCGGCGGCACCGGCGGCACCGGCGGCACCGACGGCTCCGGCGGGTCGGGCACGGACGGCACCGACGGCACGGGCACCGACGGCACGGGCACGGGCACGGACGGCACGGGCACCGCGCCCACCACGGGTACGGGCGGGCAGGACGCCGGCGCGGAGGCTCCCGCCGGCACCACGTCGGGATCGGGTGCGTCCGCCTCCGGGACGTCCGCGGCCGGGGCCACGGGCGGCGGCGTGGTCGCGAGCGCCGCCGACCTGCTGGCCGACCAGGCCCGGATCGACGAGGCGGAGGCCGACCTGGCGGTGGCGCAGAGCCGGCTCGCCCTGGTGGACCTCACCACGCCGGTCGCCGGCACGGTGGCGGCGGTGTCGATCGCGGCGGGCGACACGGTCGAGGCCGGGTCGACGTCGGCGGTCATCACCGTCCTGGGCGACGACGGCTGGACCGTGTCGACCACGGTGCCGCTCACCCAGGTGGACCTGCTCGAGGTCGGGCAGTCCGCGGACGTCTCCGTGGCGACCTCGGACGCGGACCTCACGGGGACGGTGACCGCGATCGGCGTGCTGAACGCGTCGACCTCGTCCGCGGACCCGTCGTACACCGTGGACATCGCCCTGGACGTGCAGGACGCGGCCCTGTTCGACGGGTCGTCCGCGCAGGTGTCGGTCGCGGTGGCGTCGTCGGAGGACACGCTGACGGTGCCGTCCTCCGCGGTGCACCTGGACGGCACGACGGCGACGGTGCAGGTGCTGCGCGACGGCGTGGTGCAGGACGTCGAGGTGGAGCGCGGGGCGGTCGGCGCGGAGCGCACGGAGATCGTCGAGGGGCTGTCCGCGGGCGACGAGGTCGTCCTGGCGGACCTCGGCGTGGAGCTGGACCCCGGCGACGACGCGTCGAGCTCGGGGCTGACGGGCCTGTCCGGGTCGTCGAACGACAACCGGCAGCAGGTCGGAGGCGGCATGATGGGTCCGGGTGGTGCAGCCGGCGGCGCCCAGGGGATGGCCCCGCCGGGCTCCTGAGCCGCTCCCACGGACGGCGTCCGGTCCGACCCGCCTCCCCCTGCGCCGGTCGGGCCGGGCGCCCCGCGTCCCGCCCGGGGTCCGCGTGCCGGACTAGGCTCGCCCACCGACGGCCGGTGCGCGCGGCCGCGTCCCCGGCACGAGGAGCGTCCATGTCCGACAGCACGGCTCGACCGCACACGGCGGTCCTCGGCGGCGGCGTCATGGGCGAGGCCCTGGTCACCGCCCTCCTCGCGGCGGGCTGGACGGCGGACGACGTCGACGTCACGGAGCGCTCGGCGGCGCGGGCGACCGAGCTGTCGGGCCGCTACGGCGTGCGGGCGGCGGACCCGAACGCGAAGGCCGCCCGCCGGGCCGGCCTGGTGCTGGTGGCGGTCAAGCCGCAGGTGGTGCCGGAGGTGCTGGCGGAGATCGCGCCGGCGCTGCGCCCGGGGACGCTCGTGGTGTCCGTCGCGGCGGGCGTGCCGCTGGCGGTGTACGAGGACGCCCTGCCCGAGGGCACCCCGGTCGTGCGGGTCATGCCGAACACGCCGGCGCTGGTCGGCAAGGGGGCGAGCGCGATCGCCGCCGGGACGCACGCGACCGAGGAGCACCTGGCGCTGACGGAGACCGCGCTCGCGGCGACCGGCCTCGTGGTGCGGGTCGCGGAGAAGGACCTCGACGCGGTGACGGCGGTGTCCGGCTCCGGCCCGGCGTACGCCCTGTACCTGGTGGACGCCATGGCCGAGGCCGGCGTGCTGCTCGGGCTGACCCGCGAGCTCGCGACCCGGCTGGCGGTCGCCACCGTGGAGGGTGCCGGTGCGCTCGCGGCGTCCACGGGCGACCACCCGGTGGTGCTGCGCGAGCGCGTCTCGTCGCCCGGCGGGACCACGGTGGCGGCGGTGGCGCAGCTCGACGCCCACGGCGTGCGGGCGGGCGTCGTCGCGGCGGCGCGTGCGGCGTACGACCGGTCCCGGGAGCTGGGCGCGGCCGCCCGGCCCGCCCCCGGCGCGGAGCGGTAGGCCCGTCGTGGCCGGCGTCCCGGCCCGCCGCCCGCCGGCGATGAGCGACGTCGCCGCGCTCGCGGGCGTCTCGCACCAGACGGTGTCCCGGGTGCTGAACGAGCACCCGAGCGTCCGCCCGGAGACCCGCGAGCGGGTGCAGCGGGCCATCGCCGAGCTCGGGTACCGGCGCAACAGCGCGGCGCGGGCCCTGGTCACGCGTCGCTCGGGCGCCCTGGGGGTCGTCACGACGTCGTCGGCGCACCACGGGCCGACGAGCACGCTGCTCGGCCTGGAGAGCGCCGCCCGGGAGGTCGGCTACTACGTGAGCGTCGCCGCGATCGACCGGTTCGACGCCGGCACCCTGCGCGGGGCGCTCGAGCACTTCCTCGACCAGGGCGTCGAGGGCATCGCGATCATCGCGCCGCAGGTCGACGTGGCGGACGCGGTGGCGGAGGCTGCCGCCCCGGTGCCCGTGGTGACGGTGACGTCGGGGCCGCTGGTCGAGCCCGCCGCGCAGCACGCGCGCATCGTGGCGGTGGGCGTCGACCAGCGCGACGGCGCCCGCTCCGCGACCCGTCACCTCGCGGGGCTCGGCCACCGGGAGGTCGTGCACCTGGCGGGACCGCAGGACTGGTTCGACGCGCGCGAGCGCCTGGCGGGCTGGCGGGAGGCGTGCGCGGCGGCTGGTGTCGCGGCACCGGACCCGGTGGAGGTCGACTGGTCGGCGGAGTCGGGCTACCGCCAGGGGCTGCGGATGGTCGAGGAGGGGCTGCCGACGGCGGTGTTCGCGGCGAACGACCAGCTCGCGCTCGGCCTGCTGCGGGCGTTCTGGGAGCGGGGCCTGCGGGTGCCGCAGGACGTCTCGGTGGTGGGGTTCGACGACGAGGCGGGCGCGGCGTACTTCGTGCCGCCGCTGACGACCGTGCGGCAGGACTTCCCCGCGCTGGGGCGGTCGGCGATCGCCGCCCTGGTGCGGGCGCTCGCCGGCGAGGACGTCCCGCGCACCCTGCTCCCGGCCACGCTGGTGGTCCGCGCGAGCTCCGCCGCGCCGCGCTGACCGGCACGGTTGGCGAGGCCGTGTGTGAGCGCTAACATCGTGCGCGGTGACCGGCGCCGCGGACGGGTGAGCGCCGGCCGGGCACGCCACGCCCCGGGCAGAGCAGCCCGCACGAGGGACGGAGCACCGCCATGGCGCAGGAGCACGACGACGTCGCACGCGCGGCGATCACGCAGGGACGCACGTCGCTGGGCATCGAGCTCGGCTCGACCCGCATCAAGGCCTGCCTCATCGGGCCGGACCACGCGCCGCTCGCCACGGGCAGCCACGCGTGGGAGAACCAGCTCGTCGACGGGGTCTGGACCTACTCGCTCGACGCGGTGTGGGAGGGCCTGCGGGCCGCGGTGGCCGACCTGCACGCCGACGTCGAGCGCCGCCACGGCGTCCGCCTCGGGTCGGTCGGCGCGCTCGGCGTCTCGGCGATGATGCACGGCTACCTCCCGTTCGACGCGCACGGCGAGCTGCTCGTCCCGTTCCGCACGTGGCGCAACACCTCGACGGGCCCGGCCGCCGCCGCGCTGACCGAGCTGCTCGGGTCCAACATCCCGCTGCGCTGGTCGGTCGCCCACCTCTACCAGGCCGTGCTGGACGACGAGCCGCACGTCCCGCAGATCGCCTCGTTCACCACGCTGGCCGGCTACGTGCACCGGCGCCTCACGGGGCGCCACGTGCTGGGCGTCGGCGACGCCTCGGGCATGTTCCCGGTGGACCCCGCGACCCGCGACTACGACGCGCGGATGCTGGCGCAGGCCGACGAGCTGATCGCCGCGCGCCGGCCCGGGACGTCGCTGCGCGACCTGCTGCCGGAGGTGCTGGTCGCCGGCCAGGACGCGGGCCGGCTGACCGAGGAGGGCGCCGCCCTGCTCGACCCGTCGGGGGCGCTGCGCCCCGGCACGCCGCTCTGCCCGCCCGAGGGCGACGCCGGCACCGGCATGGTCGCGACCTGCTCCGTGGCGCCCCGCACCGGCAACGTCAGCGCGGGCACCAGCATCTTCGCGATGGTCGTGCTCGAGCAGCCGCTGGAGCGGGTGCACCACGAGCTCGACCTCGTCACGACGCCAGCGGGCGACCTGGTCGCGATGGTGCACTGCAACAACGGCGCCTCCGAGCTGGACGCGTGGGCCGGCCTGTTCGGCGAGTTCGCGACCGCGCTGGGCGCCCCCGCGGGTCCCGACGCGGTGTTCGGCGCGCTGTTCCGCGCGGCGCTCGACGGGGAGGCGGACGGCGGCGGCCTGCTGGCGTACAACTACCTCGCCGGCGAGCCGATCACCGGTCTGGAGGAGGGGCGGCCGCTGGTGGTCCGGACGCCGGGCAGCCGCCTGACGCTCGCGAACTTCATGCGCACCCAGATCTCCTCGGCGTTCGGCACGCTCGCGCTGGGCATGCGCGTGCTGTCCGGCGAGGGCGTCGCCATCGACTCGATGTTCGCGCACGGCGGCATGTTCAAGACCGCCGGCGTGGCGCAGCGCCTGCTGGCCGCCGCCGTCGACGCGCCCGTCGCCGTCGGCGAGACCGCGGCGGAGGGCGGCGCGTGGGGCATCGCGGTGCTCGCGGCCTACCTCGACGCGGCGGGCGACACCGACCTGGGCACCTACCTGGCCGAGCGGGTGTTCGGGGACGTCGTCCTCGACACCGTGACGCCGGACGCCGCCGACGTGGCGGGCTTCGCCGCGTTCCTCGACCGCTACGAGGCGGGGCTGGCCGTCGAGCGCGCCGCCACCACCGCCCTGTGACCCGCTCCCCGACCCTGGAGGCAGACCCGCGATGACCACGACCCTGGCCGACTACCCGCAGGAGGTGCGTGACGCCGTCGCGCGCACCCGCGAGGTCGTCTCGGCCCTGCACGCCGAGCTGCCCCGCTGGGGCCTGATCGTCTGGACCGCCGGCAACGTCTCGCAGCGCGTGCCGGTGTCGCCCGACGGCACGCCGTCCGAGGCCGACCTGTTCGTCATCAAGCCGTCGGGCGTGACCTACGACGAGCTCACCCCGGAGTCGATGGTGGTGTGCGACCTCGACGGGAACCTCGTGGAGGGCACCCGCTCGCCGTCGTCGGACACGGCCGCGCACGCGTACGTCTACCGCCACATGCCGCGCGTCGGCGGCGTCGTGCACACCCACTCCACCTACGCGACCGCCTGGGCCGCCCGGGCGGAGCCGGTGCCGTGCGTGCTGACGATGATGGCGGACGAGTTCGGCGGCGACATCCCGATCGGCCCGTTCGCGCTGATCGGCGACGACTCCATCGGCCGCGGCATCGTCGAGACGCTGCGGGACTCCCGCAGCCCCGCGGTGCTCATGCAGAACCACGGCCCGTTCACGATCGGCAGGGACGGCAAGGCCGCGGTGAAGGCGGCCGCCATGGTCGAGGAGGTCGCGCGCACCGTGCACGTCTCCCGCCAGCTCGGGGAGCCGCTGCCGATCCCGCAGGAGCAGGTCGACTCGCTGTACGCCCGGTACCAGAACGTCTACGGCCAGGGCAGCACCGGTGCTGCCGCCACCACGAAGGAGCAGGACGCATGACCAAGCCCTACGCACGCGAGATCTGGTTCTTCACGGGGAGCCAGGACCTGTACGGGGAGGACACCCTCCGCCAGGTGGCCGAGCAGTCGCAGGAGGTCGCGCGCCTGCTGGACGCGTCCCCGGACGTGCCGGCGACGGTCGTCTGGAAGCCGGTGCTCAAGGACTCCGTGTCGATCCGCCGGGCGATGCTCGACGCGAACTCGGACGACCGGGTGCTCGGCGTGATCACGTGGATGCACACGTTCAGCCCGGCGAAGATGTGGATCGCGGGCCTCGACGCCCTGCGCAAGCCCCTGCTGCACCTGCACACCCAGGCCGGCGTCGAGCTGCCGTGGTCCACCATCGACATGGACTTCATGAACCTCAACCAGGCCGCGCACGGCGACCGGGAGTACGCGTACATCGCGTCCCGCCTGGGCGTCGCCCGCACGACCGTCGTCGGCCACGCGTCGAACCCGGCCGTGACGAAGCGCGTCGGCACCTGGGCCCGCGCCGCGGCCGGCTGGGCGGCGACGCACGAGCTGAAGCTCGCCCGGTTCGGGGACAACATGCGCAACGTCGCGGTCACCGAGGGCGACAAGACCGAGGCCGAGCTGCGGTTCGGCGTCTCGGTCAACACCTGGGGCGTCAACGACCTGGTCGCGGCCGTCGACGCGGTCGCGGACTCCGACGTCGACCGCGTCGTGGCCGAGTACGAGGACCTGTACGACGTCGTGGCGGAGCTGCGCCGCGGCGGCGAGCGGCACGAGTCGCTGCGGTACGCGGCCCGGCAGGAGGTCGCGCTCGAGACGTTCCTGACCGGGCTGGGCGCGAAGGCGTTCACGACGAACTTCGAGGACCTCGGCGCGCTGCGCCAGCTCCCCGGCATCGCCGTGCAGCGCCTCATGGCGAAGGGCTACGGCTTCGGGGCGGAGGGCGACTGGAAGACGGCCGTCCTGGTGCGCGCGGCGAAGGTCATGGGCGAGGGCCTGCCCGGCGGCGCGTCGCTGATGGAGGACTACACCTACGACCTCACGCCGGGCGCGGAGAAGATCCTCGGCGCCCACATGCTCGAGATCTGCCCCTCCCTGACCACGTCGACGCCGAAGGTGGAGATCCACCCGCTCGGCATCGGCGGCAAGGAGGACCCGGTCCGCATGGTGTTCGACGCGGACCCGGGCGAGGCCGTCGTGGTGTCCCTGGCGGACATGCGGGACCGGTTCCGCATGACCGCGAACGTCGTGGACGTCGTGCCCCCGACGCACGAGCTGCCGAACCTGCCCGTGGCCCGCGCGGTGTGGGAGCCGCGGCCGGACTTCGCGACGTCGGCCGAGGCGTGGCTGACGGCGGGCGGCGCGCACCACACGGTGATGTCGACGGCGGCCGGCGTCGAGGCGTTCGAGATCTACGCGGACATCGCCGGCACCGAGCTGCTGGTGATCGACGAGCACACCACGCGGCGCGGCTTCCGCGACCAGGTGCGGTGGAACCAGGTGTACTACCGCCTCGCCCAGGGGCTCTGAGCCCGCAGCGCGAGCCGCGACGGCCCGTCCCGCACCCCGCGGGGCGGGCCGTTGCTGTGTTCAGGGCCGGCGGGGCGCGGACCGTCGTGGAGCCGATCATGCGGGAGAAACCGACCGCATGAGTTCGGCAGCCAAACTCAGCATCGGCAGACGAGTGTGGGCCGAACGGGGGTCCGCGGGCGCGGAAGTGAGCGCGCACAAACGCCCTGACCAGCACGAATACCGGTGGTGATCGACCGTTATCCATCTGCAACCTTCGAGCCCGAACCTTGGCTTGACTTCCCGAACTCAAGCCCGGGAGAGTGTGCTCCGTGCTCGCCGACGACGGGGGTCCGTGACCCCCCAGGGCGGAGCAGGGCAGGACGGGCGACGGCGCATGACGTGCCCGCAGACGACGAGGTCAGCAACCCTCTCGAGGAGGAGAAGGACATGAAGAGCATCCGGTTCGCCGCGCTCGGCGGCGCGCTCGTGCTCGCTCTCGCGGCATGCTCCGGCGGTGGCGCCGGCAGCAGCGAGGGCGGCGACGGCGGCGGCAGCACCGCGGAGCCCAGCGACCAGACGATCGGCGTCGCGATGCCGACCGAGACCTCGGAGCGCTGGATCGCCGACGGCAACGCCGTCAAGAGCCAGCTCGAGGACCTCGGGTACTCGGTCGACCTGCAGTACGCGGCCGACGACATCCCGACGCAGTCGCAGCAGATCGAGCAGATGATCACGAAGGGCGTCGACCTGCTGATCGTCGCCTCCATCGACGGCACCGCGCTGGCCAACCAGCTGCAGTCCGCCGCCGACGCCGGCATCCCGGTCATCGCGTACGACCGCCTGATCCGCGACACCGAGAACGTCGACTTCTACGTCACGTTCGACAACTACAACGTGGGTGTCCAGCAGGCCACCTCGCTGCTCGTGGGCCTCGGCCTGCTCACCGAGGACGGCTCCGAGGGCGACGCCACCGGCCCGTTCAACATCGAGCTGTTCGCCGGCTCGCTGGACGACAACAACGCGCACTTCTTCTTCCAGGGCGCGATGGACACCCTCCAGCCGTACATCGACGAGGGCACCCTCGTCGTGAAGTCCGGCCAGACCGACATCGAGCAGGTCGCCACGCTCCGCTGGCTGCAGGAGACCGCGCAGAAGCGCATGGAGGACCTCCTGACCTCCACGTACGCGGACGGCTCGAAGGTCGACGGCGTGCTGTCGCCCTACGACGGCATCTCCCGCGGCATCATCACGGCGCTGCAGAACGCGGGCTACGGCCCGGGCATCGACGCCGGCCTGCCGATCGTGACCGGCCAGGACGCCGAGATCGCCTCCGTCAAGCTCATCAACGACGGCGTGCAGTTCTCGACGATCTTCAAGGACACCCGCAAGCTCGCCGAGCAGGCCGTCGTCTCCGCGCAGGCGTTCCTCGCCGGCGAGGAGCCGGAGGCCAACGACACCGAGACGTACGAGAACGGCGTCAAGGTCGTCCCGTCCTACCTGCTGGAGTCGGACATCGTCTACGCCGGCAACATCCAGTCGCTCCTGATCGACTCGGGCTACTGGACCGAGGAGCAGGTCGCGAGCGGCCAGGCCTGATCGCCTGACAGCACCCGCGTCACCCCTGGCCGGCCGGCACGAGCCCGGCCGGCCAGGGCCGCGGCGCCCCCCATCGCCCGACGAACGAGGACGGTCGAGGCCGCATGAGCGACCACATCCTGGAAATGCACTCCATCACCAAGACCTTTCCCGGGGTCAAGGCTCTGCAGGACGTCAACCTGAGCGTCAAGCGGGGGGAGATCCACGCCATCTGCGGCGAGAACGGGGCCGGCAAGTCCACCCTCATGAAGGTGCTGTCGGGCGTGTACCCGCACGGCACCTACGACGGTGAGATCCGCTTCGACGGGGAGACGGTCGAGTTCGGCTCGATCAACGACTCCGAGCACAAGGGGATCGTGATCATCCACCAGGAGCTCGCCCTGGTGCCCTACCTGTCCGTCGCCGAGAACATCTTCCTCGGCAACGAGCGCGAGAGCCGCGGCTTCATCGACTGGAACCGGGCGAACTCCGAGTCGGCGGCGCTGCTCGCGCGGGTCGGCCTCGACGAGAACCCGACCACCCCGATCGGCCAGCTCGGCGTCGGCAAGCAGCAGCTCGTGGAGATCGCCAAGGCGCTCTCCAAGAAGGTGAAGCTGCTCATCCTCGACGAGCCGACCGCGGCCCTGAACGACTCGGACTCCGAGCACCTGCTCGACCTGCTCCGGCACCTCAAGGGCCAGGGCATCACCTGCATCATGATCTCGCACAAGCTCAACGAGATCGCCGAGATCGCCGACTCCACGACGATCATCCGGGACGGCCGCACCATCGAGACGCTCGACATGGTGGCCGACCAGGTGACGCAGGAGCGGATCATCAAGGGCATGGTCGGCCGCGACCTCGAGCACCGGTACCCGGAGCACGTGTCGCACGTCGGCGAGGAGGTCTTCCGCGTGGAGGACTGGCACGTCGAGCACCCGACGCAGCCCGGCCGCGTGGTCGTCGACGGCGCGTCGTTCGAGGTCAAGGCCGGCGAGATCGTCGGCATCGCGGGCCTCATGGGCGCCGGGCGCACCGAGCTCGCGATGAGCGTCTTCGGCCGCTCCTACGGCCGGAACATCTCCGGGAAGGTCTTCCTGCACGGCAAGGAGATCTCCACCCGCAGCGTGGCCGAGGCCATCAAGCACGGCCTGGCCTACGCCACGGAGGACCGCAAGACCTACGGCCTCAACCTCATCGAGGACATCCGCCGCAACATCTCGGCCGCCGCGCTCGGCAAGCTGTCGAAGGGCGGCTGGGTCAACGGCAACGAGGAGATCAAGGTCGCCGAGGAGTACCGGCGGTCGATGAACATCAAGTCGCCGACGGTCATGGCCCTGGCGGGCAAGCTGTCCGGCGGCAACCAGCAGAAGGTCGTCCTGTCCAAGTGGATCTACACCGACCCCGAGGTGCTGATCCTGGACGAGCCGACCCGCGGCATCGACGTCGGTGCCAAGTACGAGATCTACACGATCATCAACAAGCTCGCTGACTCCGGGAAGGCCGTCGTGGTCATCTCCTCCGAGCTGCCCGAGCTGCTCGGCATCTGCGACCGCATCTACACCCTGGCCTTCGGCCGGATCACGGGTGTGCTGCCGCGTGCCGAGGCGACCCAGGAACGGCTCATGGAGCTCATGACGAAGGAAAGGGAGACGGTCCGATGACGGCGGTCGACGGCCTGCGGGACATCTTCACGAAGAACCTGCGGACGAGTGGTATCTACATCGCGTTCGTCGCGATCATCGCGCTGTTCGCGTTCCTGACGGACGGCCTGCTCCTGGCGCCGAACAACGTCACGAACATCGTGCTGCAGTACTCGTACATCCTGATCCTCGCGATCGGCATGGTGATCGTCATCATCGGCGGGCACATCGACCTGTCGGTCGGGTCGGTCGTGGCGCTCACCGGTGCGGTCTCCGCGATCCTCGTGATCAAGAACGGCCAGCCGTGGTGGGTCGGCATCCTCGCCGCGCTCGTGGTGGGCGTCCTGGTCGGTGCGTGGCAGGGCTTCTGGGTCGCGTACGTCGGCATCCCGGCGTTCATCGTGACGCTGGCCGGCATGCTCCTGTTCCGTGGCCTCACCTACGAGGTGCTGGACAACATCTCCCTGTCGCCGTTCCCGCAGACCTACCAGAAGGTGGCCGGCGGGTTCCTCAACGGGCTGTTCGGCGGTCCGGGCTACGACGTGTTCACGCTGGTCGTCGCGGCGCTCGCCGTGGTCGCCTTCGCGATCAGCTCGTGGCGGTCCCGCATGGGCCGGATCCGGTACCAGCAGGCCGTCGAGGCGATGCCGCTGTTCGTGCTCCGCATCGTCCTGGTCGCCGCGGTCGTCATGGCGTTCGCCTGGCAGCTCGCGCACTCCCGCGGCCTGCCGATCGTGCTCATCATCCTCGCGGTGCTGATCCTCGCCTACAACGTCGTGACGAACCGGACGGTGTTCGGCCGCCACGTGTACGCCATCGGCGGCAACCTCAACGCCGCGCAGCTGTCCGGCGTGAAGGTCAAGCAGGTCAACTTCTGGATCTTCGTCAACATGGGCCTGCTCGCCGGTGTCGCGGGTGCGATCTACTCGTCCCGCTCCAACGGTGCCCAGCCCGGCGCGGGCAACATGTTCGAGCTCGACGCCATCGCCGCCTGCTTCATCGGCGGCGCGTCGACGACCGGTGGTGTCGGCCGCGTGACCGGCGCCATGGTCGGTGGTCTGATCATGGCCGTCATGTCGAACGGCATGCAGCTGATGGGCGTGCCGCAGTCGACGCAGCAGATCGTCAAGGGCCTCGTGCTCCTGCTGGCCGTCGCGTTCGACATCTTCAACAAGCGCCGCGCGGGCGCCGCTCGCTGAGCACGCCGCGCAGCACGGCCGGGGGCCGGGACGGAGCGATCCGTCCCGGCCCCCGTCGCGTGTGCACGGGCGGGCGCGGGGCGGGCGCAGGGCGGGCGCGCGGCGGGCGCAGGGCGGGCGCTTGGTGCGCCCGGGACGGGGTCAGGCCGGCGTGCGGCGCAGCGCGACGACCGTGATGTCGTCCGGCCGCGGGTCCGCCACGGCGGCGAGGCGCAGCAGGCGCTGCACGGCCTCGTCGGCGGACGGGCAGTCCAGCAGCTCGCCGGCGATGAGCGGCAGGCACCGCAGGGACCCGTCGAACAGGTCGAGCACCCCGTCGCTGAACGTCACCAGCAGGTCGCCGCGTTCGAGGGTCGTCCGCCCGAGCGCCCGAGCGGCCTCGTCGGAGGCTCCGAGCGGGAGGCCGAGCGCGTCGAGCCGCTCCCACGTCCCGTCCGCCCGGACCACGAGGGTCAGGCCGTGGCCGGCGTCGGCGTACGCGAGGTCGCCCGTGGCCGGGTCGAGGCGCGCGTGGAACGCGGTCGCGAACAGCCCGGAGTCCGACAGGTCGGTCTGGAGCACCGCCCCCGCGTGCAGCATCGCCCGGTCGACGGGCTCGCCGTGGGCGGACTCGCGCAGCAGCTCGCGCACCGCGGCGGCCAGCACGGCGGCGGCGGGCCCGCGGCCCATGACGTCCGCCAGGGTCACCACGAGCCCGTCGCCGGCCGCGTACCAGTCGTAGAAGTCGCCGCCGACGGTGCGGCTCGGCAGGCACGCGCCGGCCAGCTCGTACCCCGGGACCCGGGGGGTCTCGCGCGGGAGCAGCCCCATCTGCACCTGCTGCGCCCGGCCGAGCTCGGCGTCCACCCCGAGCTCGTGCGCGACCCAGCCCGCGAGGTCGCGCAGGAGCGCCGTCTGGTCGGCCGTGAACGTGCGCGGCCGGGTGTCGGCGATGCACAGCGTGCCCATCGTGCGGCCGTCGGCGCCGAGCAGCGGGTGCTCGGCGTAGAACCGCAGGCGGACGTCGGGGCCGCGGTCCTCGAGCACGGCCGGTGCCGCGGCGTCCCGCGGCGCGTCCGCCCCGATCAGCGACACCGTCGCGGTCGGGACGTCGAAGACCAGCCGCGCCAGGCGCACCACGCGGTCGAACCGGGGCTCCGGCCCGGCGGTCACCGCCCCCAGGCGCTCGAGGGCCTCCAGCCGGCGGGCGATCGCCGACGGTCCTGGCCCGACGCCGTCGGCGTCCTGCGCGATGGCCTCGGCCGGCGACCCGGCCGCGCCCGGCTGCCGCGGCACCCCGGCCGGCCCGGGGGAGCCCGGGGTCGCCTGGTCGCCGCCGCGGGGTCCGGGCGCCGGCGATCCGGCGGTCACCGGTGCGGACACCTGGCACCTCCGGTCCCTGCCGCGCCACCTCCGGCGGAGATGGTCCTACATGCGACGGTATCGGCAGATCCGGGGCCGACCTGAGCCCTTCCCGCCCGTCCCACCAGGCACGCCGCGCCCCGGCGGACACCGGTCGGCCCGCCCCGGCGGCCGCGGGTCACCCCGCTGCGGCGTGACCCGCCAGCACCGCGTCGCGCGCGAGCAGCAGCGCGCCGCGCGCGGGGGCGGCGGCGCCGAGGTGCCCCGCGACGACGTCCACGACGGCGCCGGACGTGACAGCGGTGCGCTCGGCCAGGACCTCGCGCAGCGGGTCGAGCAGCAGGTCACCCGCCTCGGCGAGCACGCCGCCGACCACCAGCACGTCCGGATCGAGCACGGTGCAGACCGACGCGAGCGCGGTGCCCAGGTGCCGGCCGACGTCGGACAGCACCCGCCGGCAGCCGGGGTCGCCCTCGGCCGCGCGTGCCAGGACGTCGCCCAGCGTCATCGGGCCGTGGCTGGCGAGCAGCAGGTCCAGCACCCCGGCCGACCCGGCGTAGACCTGGAGGCAGCCGCGGTTCCCGCACGAGCAGACGGGCCCGTCGGGGTCGATGGTCAGGTGGCCCAGCTCGCCGGCGGTGCCGGTGCGGCCGTGCACGACCTCCCCGCCGACCACGATGCCGCCGGAGACCCCCTCGCTGAGCGCGACGTGCACGACGGTGCCGCAGCCGCGCCCGGCGCCCAGCCGGGCCTCCGCCAGCGCCCCGAGGTTGCCGTCGTTGTCGAACACCACGGGCACCCCGGGCGCCGGGGCGAGGAGGCCCGGGGCCGCGACCATGCCGCCCCACCCGGTGCGCACGCCCGAGCCGGCGACGCGGCCGGTGCGGACCTCCACCGGCGCGGGCACGCCGACGCCCACCGCCGCGACGGCCGCCGGGTCGGTCCCGGTCTCCGCGAGCAGCGCGTCCAGCGCCGCCCGGGCCTCTCGGACGGCGCGCTCCGCCCGGTGGCCGCCGGGCAGCGGCACGGACCGTTCCACCGGCACGCCGTCGCCGAGGTCCAGCAGCACCCGGGCCTCGTCGAGGTAGCAGTGGACGCCCGCGAGCACGCCCCCGGGCGTCGCCAGCCAGACCGCCCGCGCGCGCCGCCCGGACCGCGTGGTCGGCGCGACCCGCACCAGGCCCTCCGCGTGCAGCGCCGCCACCGCGGTCGACACGGTGCCCGGCGACAGGCCCGTCGCCGCGACCAGCTCCACCTGGGTGAGCGCGTCCGCCCGGCGCAGCGCGTCCACCAGCAGCGCGCGGCTGTCCCGCGGTCCGGGGCCGGCCGGGCCGCCCCGCCGGTTCACGGCCGGGCCGCGAACCGCTCGAGCAGGTCCGCGTGCCCCGACACGATCAGCAGGTCGTTCGCGGAGATCCGGGTGTCGGGCGTCGCGTACACGAAGTCGACCCCCGGGCTCTTCACGCCGATCACCGTCACGCCGTACCGCTCCCGGATCCGCGACTGCCCGATCGTGAAGCCCTGCGTCTCGCGCGGCGGCTTCATCTTGACGATCGTGAAGCCGTCCTCGACCTCGATGTAGTCGAGCATCTTCCCCGAGACCAGGTGCGCGACGCGGGACCCGGCGTCCGCCTCCGGCAGCACGACGTGGTGCGCGCCGATGCGCTGCAGGATGCGTGCGTGCTCGGTGCTGATCGCCTTGGCCCAGATCTGCGGGGTGCCGAGGTCCACGAGGTTGCCCGTGATGAGCACCGACGCCTCGAGGTAGGACCCGACGCCGACCACGGCGACCGCGAACTCGCGCGCGCCGAGCTGCTCGAGGGCCTCCGGGTTCGTCGCGTCCGCCTCGACCAGCGGGATCCGCCCGGTCCACTGCGCCACGAGCTCCGGGTCGCGCTCGACGGCCAGCACGTCCTGCCCCAGCCGGTCCAGGGTGCCGGCGATCGCCGAGCCGAACCGGCCCAGCCCGATGACGAGGATGCCCGCGTCCCGCTTCGGCTCCTTGCCGGGGCGCGCCTCGTCGCGGGCACGGGGCTGCGCGCCGCCGAGCGGACGCAGCCCGGTCGCCCCGGTCCGCTTCAGGTCATCCAATGATCGGCCTCTCCTCGGGCAGCCGGATGACCCGACGACGGCTGCGCAGCGCGAGCGCCGCGGCCAGCGTCATCGTGCCGGTCCGGCCGATGAACATCAGGACGGTGAGCACGTACTTCCCGGCGTCGGGCAGGTCGCCGGTGATCCCGGTGGACAGACCGACCGTCGCGAACGCCGAGATCACCTCGAACAGCACCACGTCGAGCGTCAGCCCGGTGATCGCGAGCAGCAGCAGGCAGGCCACCAGGACGATCGTCGCACTGACGAGCGACACCGCGATGGCGACCTGCAGCGCCTCGCGCGGGATGCGGCGCCCGAACGCCTCCACGTCGCGGTCGCCCCGGGCCTCCGCGACGATCGCGAGGAGCATCACGGCCAGCGTCGTGACCTTGATGCCGCCGGCCGTGGACGCCGAGCCGCCGCCGACGAACATCAGCGCGTCGTTGAGCAGCCACGTGCCCTCGTGCATCGATCCGACGTCCACCGTGGAGAACCCGCCGGACCGCGGCATGACCCCCGCGAACAGGGCCGCGAGCAGCGTCTCGCTCCAGCTCAGCGGCGCGAGCGTGCGCGGGTTCGTCCACTCGAACGCCGCCACCACGACGGAGCCGAACACCACGAGCGCGGCGCTGGTCGTGATCGTCAGCTTCGAGTGCAGGCTCCACCGGCGGGGACGCCGCCACGTGCGCGCGACGTTGAGGATCACGGGGAACCCGAGCGACCCGATGAACACGCCGACGATGATGGGCAGCAGCACCCACCAGTCCGAGGCGTACGGGGCCAGGCCCTGCTCGGTGGGGATGAAGCCGGCGTTGTTGAACGCGGACACGGCGTAGAAGCCCGCGTGCCAGACGGCCTCGGCCCAGGAGTCGCCGAGCATCCGCAGCCGCGGCAGCAGCACGAGCGCGATCACGACCTCGAGCAGCGTCGAGGTCATGATGACGGTCTTCACCAGGGAGCCGACCTCGCCGAGCCGCGTGGTCTTCGTCTCCGAGCTGACCAGCAGCTTCTGGGTCAGCCCGATCCGCCGCGACACCGCCAGCCCGAGGATCGACGCGAGGGTCATGACGCCCAGCCCGCCGATCTTGATGCCGACGAGGATCGTCGCCTGGCCCGCGCCCGACCAGTACGTGCCGGTGTCGACGGTGACCAGGCCCGTCACGCAGACCGCCGAGGTGGCGGTGAACAGGGCGTCGACGAACGGCGCGCGCTCCCCGCTCGCGGTGGCCCACGGCATCGACAGCAGCACCGTGAACAGGGCGACGACCGACGCGAAGACGCCGAGCGCGAGCCGGGCCGGCGACTGCCGGGCGAGGCGGTCGACGAGCTCGCGCCCCGACCACAGCACCCCGGGGAGACCCCCAGCCATCCGCCCTCCCGCCCGCCGTCCGACCCCGGTCGCCCGGCCTCCGGGCCGCGCGCGGCCTCCACTGTGGCACGCCCGCGCTGTCCCCGGCGTGCAGCGGCTACGGTGTGGGTCATGACCGGGGTGCGCGTGGTGTGGACCCCCGAGCTCCTGGACTACGACTTCGGACCCGGGCACCCGATGGCGCCCCTGCGCCTCGACCTCACGGTGCGGCTCGCGCGGGCGCTCGGCCTGCTGGACCTGCCGGGCGTCGAGGTCGTCGGAGCCGACCCGGCGTCGGACGCGCAGCTCGAGACCGTCCACGAGGCCGCGTACGTCGAGGCCGTCCGGCGGGCGTCCGACGGCGGACGGGGTGACGCGTCGCGCGGCATCGGCACCGAGGACGACCCGGTGTTCCCGCGGATGCACGAGGCCGCCGCCCGGATCGTCGGCGGCAGCCGGGAGGCGGCGCTCGCGGTGTGGCGTGGCGAGGCCGACCACGCCGTGAACCTCACGGGCGGGATGCACCACGCGATGCCCGGCGCGGCGTCCGGGTTCTGCCTCTACAACGACGCCGCCGTCGCGATCCGGGCGCTGCTGGCGGACGGCGCCGAGCGGGTCGCGTACGTCGACGTCGACGCCCACCACGGGGACGGGGTCCAGCGGGCGTTCTGGGACGACCCGCGCGTGCTGACCGTGTCGGTGCACGAGAGCGGAGCGACGCTGTTCCCCGGCACCGGGTTCCCGGACGAGACCGGCGGGCCCGGCGCCCCGGGGTCGGCCGTCAACGTCGCGCTGCCGTCCCACACGCAGGACGCCGCGTGGCTGCGCGCGATCGACGCGGTGGTGCCGCCGGTGCTGCGCGCCTTCGCGCCGCAGGTCATGGTGACGCAGCACGGCTGCGACGCGCACGTCGAGGACCCGATCGCGAACCTCGACGTCTCCGTCGACGCCGAGCGCCTGGCGTCGTCGTGGCTGCACGACCTCGCGCACGAGGTGTCCGGCGGCCGGTGGCTCGCGCTGGGCGGCGGGGGCTACGCGGTCGTCGACGTCGTGCCGCGGGCGTGGACGCACCTGCTCGCGATCGCGGCGCACCACCCCCTCGACCCCGCGACCCGGATGCCGCAGGAGTGGCGCGCGCAGGTCGTCGAGCTCTACGGCCGGGAGGGCCCGGGGTCGATGTCCGACGGCGCCGACCTGCGGTGGACCCCGTGGTCGGCGGGGTTCGACCCCGCCGACGACGTGGACCGGGCGGTGCGGGCGACGCGGTCGGCCGTGTTCCCGCTCCTGGGCCTCGACCCCCTGCACGACTGACCGCGGCCGGCCCGGGGGTCGCACCGGTGCCGCCCGCGCCGTGCGTCCGTGGCGTGCGTCCGTGGCGTGGCACCGACCCGCACGGGTGGTCACACCCGTCTCCTCTTTCACAGCAGCCCCACCAGGCTCTAGGGTGTCAGCGCGGCGAACCGTCGCCGCACCCCGTCCCGCGCCCCGAGCGCGCACGAACGAGAAGAGCGGCCATGACGAGCGAGCAGCCCGGGCGCGTGCGGTTCCTCACCGTGGCCGAGGTCGCCGAGGTCATGCGGGTCTCGAAGATGACCGTCTACCGGCTGCTGCACTCCGGCGAGATGCCGGCGGTGCGCGTGGGGCGCTCGTTCCGCGTGCCGCAGGACGCGCTCGACCACTACCTCGCGACCGCCCGGCTCGACCAGGACGTGGACGGCGACGCCGGCGAGGGCCCCCGGGCCGGGCGGCTGTCGTCCTGAAGCAGGTCCTCCCGGTCGTTTCGGCGGCGACCCGCCGGATCGCGTAAGGTGGGGGGCGGACTTTCCCGTGCGTGGGCGTTCCGCGGCAGCCGGGCCGAGGTGATCGGACCGGCTCCCCGGCCGGTCGTGCCGCGCGTCGAACGACCAGAACTGGCGGACGCCCGAGCGCTCGCCACCGGAAGCGAGTGAGGACCCATGGGCTCCGTCATCAAGAAGCGCCGCAAGCGCATGGCGAAGAAGAAGCACCGCAAGCTGCTGCGCAAGACGCGCCACCAGCGCCGCAACAAGAAGTGACCCGCCGCCGCTGACGCGGCGCGGGGACGAGGGCCCGGCCACCCGAGCGGTGGCCGGGCCCTCGCGCGTCCGTCGCTCGCGCGTCCGCCCACCTCGCGCGTCCGCCCACCGCGCGTGCGTCGAGATTGCCGTCGTTGCGGGGTTCCCGGCTCCGAACCCCGCGTCTGCTGCAACCTCGTCGGGCCGCCTCGGGCCTGAACGGGTCGCGAGAGGCCAGGACCGGGCCGTTCGCGGGCGGGTGGACGCCCGGGTGGTGGCCTCTCGGCGCACGCACGCGGCGCCGCGCGCGGGCGCCCCGCCTTGACGGGTCCGCGTGGCCTTGATTCACTCGCAAGCGTTCTTCAACGATGAAGATCCCGGTGCGCGCACCGGGGCGAGGGGGTCGGGCGATGATCTCAGCAGCGCGCGGCGGACCCGGGGGCACGGCGTTCAGCCGGCGTTCGGTGCTCCGCGGGGCGGTCGCCGGCGCGGGTGCGCTGGCGGGGGCGTGGGCGTTGAGCGGGTGCGGGGGGAGTGCGTCGGCGGCGTCCGCGGACACCCGGATCCAGCTCTGGCACCTGTTCTCCGGCGGCGACGGCGGCATCTTCCAGCAGATGCTCACGGAGGTGCAGCAGGAGGACCCGACGGTCGGCATCGACCCCGTGGTCCTCACCTGGGGCGCCCCGTACTACACCAAGCTCGTCATGGCGTCGGTCGGCGGCCGGTCCCCGGACCTCGCGGCCATGCACCTCACGCGGGTGGCGGGCTGGGTGCCGGGCGGGGTGCTCGACCCGTGGGACCTGGACCGGCTCGCGGACCACGGCGTGACCGAGGACCTGTTCGCGCCGGCCCTGTGGGAGCGGGCGGTGGTCGACGGCCGGTTGTGGGCGGTCCCGCTGGACTTCCACGCGTTCCTGCTGTTCTACGACCGGGGGCTCGCCGACCGGGCGGGTCTGCTGGGCGGCGACGGGAAGCTCGTCGGCGTGGACTCCCCGGACGGCTTCGTCGAGGCCGGCCGGGCGATGGCCGAGGTCACGGGCTACGCGGGCGTCGGGTACGGCTACACGGGCGACGGCGCGCAGATGTCCCGGATGCTGTGGGGCCTGTACGCGCAGACCGGCTCGGAGGTCGTCCTCGACCCCGGCGAGAGGGCCCAGGTCGACCGCGACGCGATGGTCGAGGTCGTCAGCTGGGTGCAGTCGTGGATGGACGACACCGTGGCGATCGCGAACAGCGACTACCCGTCGGCCGTCGCGAACTTCTCGACCGGCCGCGTCGGCATGTGCTTCAACGGCAACTGGGAGCTGCAGTCGTTCCTCACCGCGGGCGTCGACGTGGACGCGATGCCCATGCCGACGGTCTTCGGCTCGCCCGCGACGTACGGCGACTCGCACGTGTTCGTGCTGCCGCACCAGGCGGACCCCGACCCGGACCGCCGCGAGGCGGCCTACGCGACCGTGGCGGCGATGCTCCGCAAGTCGCTGCTGTGGTCGGACGGCGGGCACATCCCGGCCAACCGGGAGGTCACCGCGTCCGCGGAGTACCAGCAGAAGGTGCCGCAGTCGCACTACGCGGTCGCCGCGGAGCAGGCCGTCTTCGACCCCCAGGCGTGGTTCACGGGCTCGGGGTCGGACTTCCAGGCGCGGGTCGGGGAGGCGCTCCAGGGCGCCTGGCTCGACAAGTCGTCGCCCGAGGCGGCGGTCGACCGGCTGATCGCCGCGCTCGACGCCGCCCTGCAGACCAAGCCGCCGGCGTGACAGGGGGGACGCAGCCATGAGCACGGTCACCACACCGCAGCAGTCGCAGGCCGCCACCGGCCCCGTCCAGCCGCCGCGCACGCCGGAGCCCCCGGTGCGTCGCGGCAGGTCCCGCCGCGAGGGCAGCGGCTGGCCGTTCGTCGTCCCGTTCGTCGTCGTCGCCGTGCTGTTCCTGGTGGTGCCGACGCTGTGGGGCCTGGGCCTGAGCTTCACCGAGCAGTCGCTGATGGGCAACGGCGGCTGGGTCGGCGTCGACAACTACGCGGAGGCGTTCGGCGACGCGACCATGTGGTCCACCCTGGGCAACACCGTCGCGTTCACGCTGATGAGCACCGTCCCGCTCGTGCTGGTGGCGCTCGCGATGGCGCTGCTGGTCTACACGGGGCTGCCCGGGCAGTGGGTCTGGCGGCTGGCGTTCTTCGCGCCGTACATGCTGCCGGTCGCGGTCGTCGTGCAGATCTGGGTGTGGCTGTACCAGCCGGAGATCGGCTTCTTCAACTACTGGCTCGACCGGCTGGGGCTGGAGAAGGTCGGCTGGCTGACGGACCCGTCCGTGGCGATGTGGTCGATGGCCCTGCTGACGCTCTGGTGGACGGTCGGCTTCAACTTCCTGCTGTACCTGTCGGCGCTGCAGGCGATCCCCGACCAGATGTACGAGGCGGCGGCGCTGGACGGCGCGGGCTCGTGGCGCCGGCTGTGGTCGATCACGCTGCCGCAGCTGCGGGCCACGACGGTGCTGATCACCGTGCTGCAGGTGCTGGCGTCGCTGAAGGTCTTCGACCAGATGTTCATCGCCTTCAACGGCGGCAGCGGCCCGGACGGCGTGACCCGCCCGATCCTGCAGTACATCTACGACACCGGCTTCACGGGCTACCGCATGGGCTACGCCTCGGCCATGTCGTACATCTACTTCGCCCTCATCATCGTGGTCGCCGTGGGGTTCCAGGTGCTGACCACGGCCCGCCGGAAGGAGCAGGCCCGTGGCCGCTGAGACGATCTCCGCCCCGGCCGGGGGGTTCCGCCGGGCGTACGCCGAGCGCCGGGACGAGAACCGGCGCACCCGGGCCCTCGTGCTGGGCCGCAGCCGGGTCGCGACGGTCCTGGCGGTGGTGCTGCTGGTGGTGATGGCCGCGACGTGGCTGCTGCCGCTGCTGTGGGCGGTCGACACGTCGTTCAAGACAGAGGCCCAGGCGCAGGCCGTCCCCCTGCGCTGGTTCCCGGAGGGCGGCTTCACGCTCGAGAACTACCGGACCGTGTTCGAGCGCGGCGAGGTGGGGCGCTGGATGGTCAACACCCTGCTGGTCGCCGGGTCGGTGACGGTCCTGACGGTCGCGGTGTGCGCGCTCGCGGGGTACGGGTTCGCCCGGACGCGGTTCCGCGGCAAGAACCTGCTGTTCGCGGCGACGATCGCCCTGATCGCGGTCCCGGGGCAGATCCTCATCGTCCCGCTGTTCCGGCAGATGGAGGCGCTGGGGGCGGTCGACACGTACCAGGGCGTGATCCTGCCGCAGCTCGTCGCTCCGGTGATGGTCTACATCTTCTCGAGGTTCTTCGCGGAGGTGCCGCAGGAGATCGAGGACGCCGCCCGGGTCGACGGCGCCGGGCACTGGCGGACGTTCTGGTCGATCGTGCTGCCGATCTCGCGGCCGATCGTGTCGGCGGTCGCGATCTTCGTGTTCATCGGGGCGTGGAACAACTTCCTGTGGCCGTTCATCGTCACGAACAACCCCGACCTCATGACCCTGCCCGTCGGGCTCTCGACGGTGAAGAACGCGTACGGCACCATCTACGCGCAGACGATGGCGTCGGCCGTGATCGCCGCCCTGCCGCTGATCCTGCTGTTCATGCTGTTCCAGCGGCAGATCGTCAAGGCGGTCGCGACGACCGGGCTCGGGGGCCGCTGACGCGGGTCGCCGGCGGGTCCGCCGCGCGCACCCGACCCGGCCGCCGCGCGGCGGGCCCCTACGCTGGGCTCGCGCGGCGCCGGGGAGGTGCCGGGCGGGCAGGACGGGAGGTCAGGACGTGGCCGGGAAGCGCCAGGGCGCCGCGACGATGCACGACGTCGCGGCGGTGGCCGGCGTGTCCATCAAGACCGTCTCGAACGTCATCAACGGGTACCCGTACATCCGGGCGGAGACGCGCGCGCGGGTCGAGGCGGCGATCGAGCAGCTCGGCTACCGCGTGAACCTCACGGCACGGAGCCTGCGCCGGGGCCGCACGGGGATGATCGGGCTGGCCGTGCCGGAGCTGCGGCTGCCGTACTTCGCGGAGCTCGCGGACTCCGTGATCCGGGCGGCGGACGTGCGGGGCGTGGTCGTGCTGATCGAGCAGACCAGCGGCAGCCGGGAGCGCGAGCTCGAGGTGCTGCACGGTCCGCGGCGGCACCTCACGGACGGGCTGATCTTCTCCCCGCTGGCCCTGGGCCCGCAGGACCACGACGAGTTCGCGGTCGACGTCCCGATCGTGCTGCTCGGCGAGCGGATCTTCGGGGGGCCGGCCGACCACGTGACGATGGACAACGTGGCGGCGGCCCGCGCCGCCACCCGGCACCTGCTGGGGCTGGGCCGCCGCCGCATCGCGGTGGTCGGCGCGCACGAGGGCGAGGACATGGGGTCGTCGGCGCTCCGCCTGCGCGGCTACCGCGAGGCGCTGGCGGAGGCGGGCGTGCCGTACGACCCGGCGCTGGTCGCGGAGGCGGGGACGTGGCACCGGGCGACCGGTGCGGAGGCGATGCGCCGCGTGCTGGACTCGGGGGTGGCGGTCGACGCCGTGTTCGGCCTGAACGACGCCCTGGCCCTGGGGGCCCTGCACGAGCTGCGCCTGCAGGGGTACGCGGTGCCGGACGACGTGGCCGTGGTGGGCTTCGACGACGTGGACGACGCGGCGTTCGCGTCCCCGGCCCTGACGTCCGTCGCACCGGGGCGCGAGCAGATCGCGCAGACCGCCGTGGACCTGCTGC
This sequence comes from Cellulomonas olei, assembly GCF_039548315.1. NCBI lineage: Bacteria > Bacillati > Actinomycetota > Actinomycetes > Micrococcales > Cellulomonadaceae > Cellulomonas > Cellulomonas olei. Next base: position 17,731 of record NZ_JBCLVN010000028.1, on the reverse strand, counting down.
TGGCGCGCGTCGCCGGCACCGCGCCCGGTGAGCCGGTGCAGGTCGTGGCGGACTTCGAGCTGGTCGTGCGGGAGTCGACGGCGGGCTCCGCCGCCCTCGTCTGACGCGGGCAGGGCCGCCGGTTGACGCGGTGGGTCCCGGCTCGGCAGGATGGGTAGTACAACGATGAAGAGACGTCAGCGAAGGAGCTGCGCCGCATGCCGACCGTCACCCTCACCCTCGACCCCGCGTTCCGCGTCGGTCCCGTCCGCCGCGGCACCTTCGGCGCCTTCGTGGAGCACCTGGGCCGCTGCGTGTACACGGGCATCCACGACCCGGGCCACCCCACCGCGGACGCCGACGGGTTCCGCGGCGACGTCATCGAGCTCACCCGCGAGCTCGGCGTCTCCACGGTCCGCTACCCCGGCGGCAACTTCGTCTCCGGCTACCGCTGGGAGGACGGCGTCGGCCCGCGCGAGCAGCGTCCCCGCCGGCTCGACCTGGCGTGGCACTCCACGGAGCCGAACCTCGTGGGCGTCGACGAGTTCATGCGCTGGACGAAGGCCTCCGGCACCGAGGCGATGATGGCCGTCAACCTCGGCACCCGCGGCGTCCAGGAGGCGCTCGACCTGCTGGAGTACTGCAACGTCAAGGGCGGCACCGCGCTGTCCGACCAGCGCCGCGCGAACGGCGCGCCCGACCCGTACGGCATCCGCATGTGGTGCCTCGGCAACGAGATGGACGGCCCCTGGCAGGTCGGCCACAAGACCGCCCTCGAGTACGGCCGGCTCGCCGCCGAGACGGCGCGGGCCATGCGGATGGTCGACCCCGGCCTCACCCTCGTGGCCTGCGGGTCCTCGGGCGTCGGCATCCCGACGTTCGGCGAGTGGGAGCAGATCGTGCTGAGCGAGACCTACGAGGAGGTCGACCTCATCAGCGCCCACGCGTACTACGCCGAGGAGGACGGCGACCTCGGGTCGTTCCTGGCGTCCGCGATGGACATGGACCACTTCATCGAGTCCGTGACCGCGGTCGCGGACGGCGTGCGGGCGCACAAGAAGCTGTCCAAGCGGATCCACATCTCGTTCGACGAGTGGAACGTCTGGTACCAGAAGCGCGCGGAGTCGGTCCCGCCCTCGGGCGACGACTGGCCCGTCGCCCCGGTGCTGCTCGAGGACAAGTACAACGTCGCGGACGCCGTCGTGGTCGGCAACCTGCTGATCTCGCTGCTGCGGCACACCGACCGCGTGCACTCCGCGTCGCTCGCCCAGCTCGTCAACGTGATCGCGCCGATCATGACCGAGCCCGGCGGGCGCGTGTGGCGGCAGACGACGTTCCACCCGTTCGCGCAGGCGTCCCGGTACGCCGCGGGCGACGTGCTGCAGGTGGCCGTCGAGGCGCCGACGTACGAGACCGCGAAGTTCGGGGACGCGCCGCTGGTCGACGCCGTCGCGACGCGGGACCCGGACACCGGTGCCGTCGCGCTGTTCGCGGTGAACCGCTCGACCACGCAGACCGTGACCCTGGAGGTCGACACCCGCGCGATCCCCGGCCTGCAGGTGGTCGAGGCCACGAGCCTGTCGAACCCCGACCACACGTGGGTGGCGACGGCGGACGACGACACGTCCGTCGCGCCGCGGCCCAACGCGACGGCGGCCGTCGACGGCGGCCGGCTCACCGTCCAGGTGCCGCCGGTGTCGTGGAACGTGGTGCGCCTGGCCTGAGCCGGGACGACGCGGGGCGCGGCCGGCACGCCGGCGGCGCCCCGCGTCGGTCAGAACGGCCGGTGCAGCACCAGGTCGTCGTGCCGCTGGTCGCCGACCTGGAACGTCCGCGTCCCGACGACGACGAACCCGGAGCGCCGGTAGAACGCCTGCGCCCGCAGGTTCTCCCCGTTGACGCCCAGCCAGACGCCGGCGGCGCCCCGGGCGCGAGCGACGTCCAGGCTCGCGGCCATGAGCTCACGGGCGACGCCGCCGCCGTGCCGGCCCGCCAGCACGTAGCACTTGCTGAGCTCGACCGTCGGGCGCAGCGGGACGACGGCGGCGACCTCCGGCGCGTACGGCTCGCCGGCCACCAGCAGCGTGTAGCCGACCAGCTCGCCGTCGTCGTCCGCGACGAGCACGTCGCGCGCCGGGTCGGCCAGGTGGTCCGCGAAGTGGGCGGTCGTCAGGTGCGCCGCGACGAAGGCGGCGTGGTCCGCCGGGGCGGACGACGGCGGGCACGCGAGCGGGAACGTCGCGGCGGCGAGCCCGGCCACCGCGGCGGCCTCGTCCGGGCGGGCCCGGCGCACGGTCGCGCCGGGACGGTCCGGCGCCGGACCGACGGCGCTCACCGGCCGGCCCAGCGGGCCCGCAGCGCGCGGCGGACGGCGCGCACGACCAGCCCGACCACCCACACGGACCCGGCGACGGTCGCCGCGTCGACGCCGCGCCGGGTGGCGTTGCGGCGGCCGCGGAACTCCCGCACCGGCCAGCCGACCTCGGCCGCGTGCCGCCGGAGCCGCCCGTCGGGGTTGATGGCGCACGGGAAGCCGACCTCGGACAGGATCGGCACGTCGTTGGTGGAGTCGCCGTACGCGAACGACTGCGACAGGTCCACGCCCTCCCGCTCGGCGAGCGCGCGCACCGCGGACGCCTTCGCCTTGCCGTGGAGCAGGTCGCCGACCAGGCGGCCGGTGTAGAAGCCCTCGCGGTGCTCCGCCACGGTGCCGATCGCCCCGGTGGCGCCCAGGCGCCGCGCGATGAGGTCGGCGATCTCCACGGGGGTCGCGGTCACGAGCCACACCTGGTGGCCGGCGCGCAGGTGCTGGTCGAGCAGCCGCTGGGTGCCGGGGAAGATGCGCAGCGCCAGCACCTCGTCGTAGATGTCCTCCGCGATCGCGACGACCTCCGCCACGGACCGGCCCTGCATGATCTCGAGCGCCCGCTCCCGGACCTCGTCGATCTGCTGCCGGTTCTCCCCGAACGCGAGGTAGCGCGCCTGGTGCCCGGCGAACCGCACGATGTCGGAGCTGCGGAAGAACCCGCGCCGGTACAGGCCGACCGCCAGGTGGAACGAGCTGGCGCCCCGGATGATCGTGTTGTCGACGTCGAAGAAGGCGGCCACCCGGCCCGGCTGCACGGCGGCGCCGGTGTCGGGCTCGGAGGGCTCGGGCACGCCGCCACTGTAGCCAGATGCCTACGCTCGTGCCGTGCAGCCCACCGGCCCTCTCGTCCCCGTCAGCCCCGTCCCCGCGCGCGTGGTGCTCTACGTCCGCGCGGGCTGCCACCTGTGCGACGACGCCCGCGCGGTGGTCGCCGCCGTGGCCGCCGAGCGCGGCGCGACGTGGGCCGAGGTCGACGTCGACGCCGGGGGCGTGGTGCCCGACGGCCGGTCCCTCGCGGACGTCCACGGCGAGCTGGTGCCGGTGGTCGAGGTGGACGGCGCGCGGGTGGGCTACTGGCAGATCGACGCCGACCGCCTGCGGGACGCGCTGGCAGCGCCGCCGACCGCCTAACCTGGGGGGGTGCGAGCCCTGCCGCCGACCACCGTCGCCCGCCTCCCCGGATACCTGCGCTCCCTGGGTGGCCTCGCCTCGGAGGGCGTGACCACCACCTCGTCCGACCAGCTCGCGGAGCTGGTGGGCGCCTCGCCCGCGCAGCTGCGCAAGGACCTGTCCTACCTCGGGGCGGGCGGGCGCCGCGGCGTGGGGTACGAGGTCGACCACCTGCGCAAGCAGATCGCCGGCGCGCTCGGCATGGCCGAGGAGCGCCAGCTCGTCATCGTCGGCATCGGCAACCTGGGTCACGCGCTCGCCACGTACTCCGGGTTCGCGGACCGCGGGTTCGTGCTCGTCGGCCTGTTCGACACGCACGCGGACCTGGTGGGGACGCGCGTCGGCGGCCACGTGGTCCAGCACGTCGACGAGCTGGAGCGCGTCATCGACGAGACGGAGGCCAGCGTCGCGGTCGTGGCGACGCCGGGCTCCGCCGCCCAGGCGACCACCGACCGGCTCGTCGCGGCCGGCATCACCGGCATCCTCAACTTCGCGCCCCGCACCGTGCGGGTGCCCGACGGCGTGGACGTGCGGGAGGTGGACCTGGGGTCGGAGCTGCAGATCCTCGGGTTCCACGCGCGGCAGCGGGCCCGTCGTCCCGCCGCGGCTCCCGCCGCCGAGCCGGAGCCGGTCGCGGCGGACTGATCCCGGCACCGCACGGGACCCCGGACGTGCACGAGGGCCCGGTCGCGGCAGGGGGTGCGCGACCGGGCCCTCGTGGACCAGGGGGAGGTCAGGCCTGCTTGATGGCCGAGACCTCGAGGGAGATGACGACCTTGTCGCTCACCAGGACGCCGCCGGCCTCGAGGGCCGCGTTCCAGGTGATGCCGAAGTCCTTGCGGGAGATCGTCGTGGTGGCGGAGAAGCCGGCGCGCTGGTTGCCGAACGGGTCGGTGGCCGCGCCGCCGAACTCGACGGCCAGGTCGACGGACTGCGTCACGCCGTGGATGGTCAGGTCGCCGGTGACGACGTAGTCGTCGCCGTCGGGGCGCACGGCGGTGGAGGTGAAGGTCCACTCGCCGAAGGTCTCGACGTCGAAGAAGTCGGCGCTCTTGAGGTGGCCGTCGCGGCCGGCGTCGTTGGTGTTGATCGTCGTCGGGTCGAGCGTCGCGGTCACGGCGGACAGCGTGAGGTCCTCGGCGACGGTGATCGCGCCGGAGGTCACCGCGACGGTGCCGCGGACCTTGGAGATGCCCGCGTGGCGGACCGTGAAGGACGCCTCGGTGTGCGAGGGGTCGAGGGTCCAGGTGCCGGCGGTGAGACCGGTGGGCAGCGTGGTGACGGACATGGTGCCTCCTGCATTGGTTGAAGCGTCAACTGCGGTTAGTTGAGATTTCTACTACACTGCGGACGAGGGCGCAACACCTGTGGGACGATCAGCGACCGACGTCACAGTGCGGGCCCGTGCGACCGCGGCAGCCCGCCGGGGACGCCCCGGGAGGAGGACCGGCGATGAGCAGCGCCACGGAGCAGACCACGCGCGCGACGCGCGCCCACGACGACGTCCGCTGGCTGTCGGCGGACGAGCAGCAGGCCTGGCGCGCGTACCGCGACGGCACGGCCCGGCTGATGGACGTCCTCGCGCACGACCTCGAGGAGCAGACCGGGCTGTCGCTCGGCGAGTACGAGGTCCTGGTCCGGCTGTCCGAGGCGCCCGGACGCACGCTGCGCATGTCCGAGCTGGCCGGCGAGCTCGCCCACTCCCGCAGCCGGCTCACGCACACCGTGCGCCGCATGGAGGCCGACGGGCTCGTCGAGCGCGCGCCGTGCCTCGAGGACGCGCGGGGCGTGAACTGCACCATGACGGACACGGGCTGGCGCCGGCTCGTCGAGGCCGCCCCCGCGCACGTCGAGTCCGTGCGCGAGCGCCTGGTCGACGTGCTCACCCCGCAGCAGCTCCAGGCGCTCGGCGACGCGATGGCCGCCGTCGGCGCCGCGCTGCAGGCCGGGTGCGCGGCCGCCCTGGCGGACGCCGGGCGCGCGTAGCCGGCGGACGGCGGCCACCGGCCCGGCCCGAGCACCCAGCCGGGTTTGCGAGACTGACCCCATGGTCGCGACCACCATCCACCTCATGCGCCACGGCGAGGTCCACAACCCCACCGGCGTCCTGTACGGGCGGCTGCCCGGCTACCACCTGTCCGCGCGCGGGCAGCAGATGGCCGAGCGGGTGGCGGCGTACCTGGCGGGCGACCTCGGCTCGCCGCGCCGCGACGTGACCGTGCTGGTCGCCTCCCCGCTGCAGCGCGCGCAGGAGACCGTCGCGCCGATCGCCGCGGCCCTCGACCTGCCCGTCACGACCGACGAGGGCCTGCTCGAGGCCGAGAACCGCTTCGAGGGGCTGACCTTCGGCGTCGGCGACGGCTCCCTGCGACACCCGCGGCACTGGCCGCTGCTCGTCAACCCGTTCCGGCCGTCCTGGGGCGAGCCGTACCGGCAGCAGGTCGCGCGCGTGCTCGGCGTCGTCGACCGCGCCCGCGAGGCCGCGCGGGGCCACGAGGCGGTGCTCGTCAGCCACCAGCTGCCGATCTGGGTCACGCGGCTCGCGCTCGAGGACCGTCGCCTGTGGCACGACCCCCGCCGGCGCCAGTGCTCTCTGGCCTCCCTGACGTCCCTCGTCTACGAGGACGACCGCCTCGTGCGCGTGGGCTACACCGAGCCGGCGGCCGACCTGCTGCCGGGCGCCTCCGCCGTGGCGGGCGCATGAGGGTCCCCGCCAGGCCGCGCGCCGCCGCGCTCGCCGCCGCCGTCGCCGTCGCCGTCGTCGCGCTCGCGGGCTGCTCCGCGGGCGGCGGCACCGGCACGGGGTCCGGCGACGACGTGCCCGACCAGGGCTACGTCTCCGGCGACGGCTCGGTGACCCAGTGGGAGCCGGGGGACCGCCAGGGCCCGGTCGAGGTCGCCGGGTCGGACTTCGCCGGGGACCCGGTCGACACCGCGGACTGGCGGGGCGACGTCGTGGTGCTCAACACCTGGTACGCGCAGTGCCCGCCCTGCCGCGAGGAGGCGCCGGACCTCGTGGCGGTCGCCGAGGACTACGCCGACCAGGGTGTGCACGTGCTCGGCATCAACGGGGTGGACGACGCCGGGGCGGCCGAGTCGTTCCAGGACGCCTTCGACGTCCCGTACCCGAGCATCGACGACCGGGAGAAGCGGGCCGTCGCCGCGCTCCAGGGCGTCGTGCCGATCCAGGCGACCCCGACCACGGTCGTGCTCGACCGCGAGGGGCACGTCGCCGCGCGGGTCGTGGGCCTCGTGGAGGGCTCGACGCTGCGGGCCCTGGTCGACGAGGTGCTGGCCGAGGACGCGCCGTGATCGCCGCCGACGTGGGGGACGCGTTCGCGCAGACCGCCGCCTCCGGGTCGCTGCTCGCGGCGGTGCCGGTCGCGCTGCTGGCCGGCCTGGTGTCCTTCGCGTCGCCGTGCGTGCTCCCGCTCGTCCCCGCCTACGTCGGCTACCTCGGCGGGATGTCCGCCGCGACCGCGCCGCGCCCGGCCCCCGCCCCGCGGGCCGTCGCGACCGCCGCCGGACCCGCCCCGCTGGACCTCGCGGCCCATCTGCCCGCGCAGCCCGCGCTCGCCGGGACCCCGGCCCCGCCCTCGCGGAGCCGCGTCGTGCTGGGCGTGCTGCTGTTCGTCGCCGGGTTCACCGCGGTGTTCCTCGCGTACGGCTCGCTGGCCGGGACGCTCGGCTCGTTCCTGCTGCGCTGGCAGGACCCGCTGTCGCGCGTGCTCGGCGTCCTGACGGTCGTCATGGGCCTGGCGTTCCTCGGGCTGCTGCCGTTCCTGCAGCAGGACCGGCGCACGCTCGTCGCCCCGCGCGCCGGGCTGTGGGGCGCGCCCGTGCTCGGGGTGACGTTCGGCATCGGGTGGACGCCGTGCATCGGCCCGACGCTGGCCGCGATCCTGCTGCTCTCGCTCGACGGCGGGTCGCCGGGCCGCGGGGCGCTGCTCGCGCTCGCGTTCTGCGCCGGGCTCGGGCTGCCGTTCGTCGCCGTCGCGCTCGGCCTGCAGCGCAGCCGCCGCGCCCTCGACTGGCTCGCCCGGCACCGCCTGGCGATCATGCGCGTCGGCGGCGGCCTGCTCATCCTGCTCGGCGTGGCGCTGGTCACCGGGCTCTGGTCCGCGTGGGCGAGCTGGCTGCAGGGCCTGCTCACCGGCGCCCAGCCGTTCGTCCCGGCGGTGTGACGTGACCGAGCGACCGACCACCGGCTACCGGCCCGAGGGGCTCGAGGACGCGTTCGTCGACGGCGCCCCGCCCGCGCCACCCGCCCCGCCCGCGGCCGCCGGCACCCCGCCCGGCGGCGAGGCCCCGCAGCTCCCGGCCCTCGGCCTCGTCGGGTGGCTCCGCTGGGGCTGGCGGCAGCTCACGTCCATGCGCGTCGCGCTGCTGCTGCTCATGCTGCTCGCCGTCGCGGCCGTCCCCGGCACCGTCTTCCCGCAGCGGCCGCAGGACCCGGCCCGCGTGGCGACCTACCTGAGCGACCACCCCGACGTGGGGCCGCTGCTGGACCGGCTCGGGTTCTTCGACGTGTACGCGTCGGTCTGGTTCTCCGCGATCTACCTGCTGCTGTTCGTGTCGCTCGTGGGCTGCATCCTGCCCCGCAGCCGCACCCACCTGCGGGCGCTCCGGGGGCGGCCGCCGCGGGCGCCGCGCCGGTTCGACCGGTTCCCGGCGCAGGCGGCGCTCGCCCTGGACGCCTCGCCGCAGGAGGTCGCCGAGCGGGCCGCCGCCGCGCTGCGCGGGCCCCGCTGGTGGCGCCGGTTCCGGGTGGACGTCCGCGACGAGGGCGCCGGCGTGTGGAGCGTCGCCGCCGAGCGGGGCTACCTCCGCGAGACCGGCAACCTCGTGTTCCACCTCGCGCTCGTCGGCCTGCTCGTCGCGATCGCGACCGGCCAGCTCCTGCACTACCGCGGCCAGGCGATCGTCGTCGAGGGCCGCGCGTTCGCCAACACCCAGAGCGACTACGACAGCTTCGAGGCCGGCAGTGCGTTCCGCCCGTCCTCCCTCGAGCCGTTCGCGCTGCGCCTCGACTCGTTCGAGTCCCGGTTCGACCCCGACACGCTCCAGTCGCGCGACTTCACCGCCCGGGTCACCGTCACCGAGCCGGGCGCCGACCCGGTGGCCGACACGATCAAGGTGAACCACCCGCTCGAGGTCGGCGGCGCCAAGGTGTACCTGCAGGGCAACGGCTACGCGCCGCAGGTCACCGTGCGCGACGCCACGGGTGCGGTGGCGTTCGAAGGGGCCGTGCCGTTCCTGCCGCAGGACACCGTCTACACCTCCCAGGGCGTCATCAAGGTGCCGGACGTGACCACCGGGCCGCAGATCGGCCTGCAGGGCGTCCTGCTCCCCACCGCGCAGCAGCTCTCCGACGACATCTGGCGCTCCGTCGACCCGCAGCCCACCGACCCGCTGCTCGCGCTCGCCGTGTGGACCGGGGACCTCGGGCTGGACGACGGCATCCCCCAGAACGTGTACCAGCTGGACGAGTCCGGGCTGACGCAGGCCACCGGGGAGGACGGCCGGCCGCTCACGCTCTACGTGCGCCCCGGCGAGACGGTGGACCTCCCCGACGGCCTGGGGACGCTGACGTTCGACGCCCTGCCGCGGTTCGTCGCGCTGGACCTTCGCCACGACCCGTCGCTCGCGTGGGTGCTGACCTTCGCGCTGCTGGCGTTCGCCGGCCTCGCGGCCTCGCTGTTCGCCCCGCGGCGGCGCGTGTGGCTGCGGGCGTCGCCCGCCCCCGAGGGGGACGAAGGTCCCGGGTCAGGTCGTACAGTGGTCACCGCCGCGGCCCTCGCGCGCGGCGACGACGTCGGACTGCAGGCGGAGCTCGACCGGGCGGTGGACCGGCTCCGACCGGCCGGGCGCGACCTGCCCGCCGCCGGCTGACCCGGAAGGTGGAGGACATGGCACTGGGCGACATCAGCACCCTGCTCGTGTGGGGTGCGGCGACGGCGTTCACGATCGCCCTGGTCGCGTACTCGGTCGCGCTCGCCCGGGTGGCCGACGCCGCCTCCCGCGAGCACCGCGCCGCCCGGCAGGCCCGCGTGGCCGCCGCCCGGCAGGCCCGCGTGGCCGCCCGGGAGGCCGTGGGCGCCGGCGGGCCGTCGTCGCTCGTCCTGCCGGCCGACGCGCCCGCGGAGGTGCCCGCCGCCGCCGAGCCGCCCGCGTCCGGCGCCGGGGACGAGGGCTCCGGCGCCACCGCGGCGCCCTCGGCCGCCACCGGCATCGCCCGCTCCACCACCGCGCTCGGCATCGTCCTGCTGCTCGTCGGCATCGTGCTGCGCGGCGCCGCCGCCGGGCGCTGGCCCACCGCGAACATGTACGAGTTCACGCTCGTCGGGACCCTCGTGGCGTCCGTCGTCCTCGCCGTCGTGCAGCGCCGCCGCGTCGTGCCGTTCCTCGGCGTCGTCGTCATGGGCATCGCCGTGCTGGCGCTCGTGCTCGGCCTGAACGCGTTCTACGTGCAGGCCGACGCCGTCCAGCCCGCGCTCCAGAACTACTGGCTCGTCATCCACGTCGGCGTCGCGATCATCGCCACCGGCATCTTCACCGTCGCGTTCGCGACCGCCGTGCTCCAGGTGCTCCAGGACGGCCGCGAGACCGGGCGCTCCCACCTCGACCACCCGTGGAGCCGCCTCGACGGTCTGCGCCGGCCGCTCGCGCGCTGGCGCGTCACCGGGCCGGCCTGGTCCTGGCTGCGGACGGTCCCGCCGGCGCGGCAGCTCGAGGCGCTGTCCTTCCGGCTGAACGCCATCGGGTTCGTGCTCTGGACGCTCACGCTGATCGGCGGGGCCATCTGGGCCGAGCAGGCCTGGGGACGGTACTGGGGCTGGGACCCCAAGGAGGTCGGCACCTTCGTGGCGTGGGTCGTGTACGCCGCGTACCTGCACGCGCGGACCACGCGCGGCTGGGCGGGTCGTCGCGCCGCCTACTTCGTGTACGTGGGCTACGCGGTGGTGCTGGCGAACTTCACCGTGGTGAACCTGTTCGTCTCCGGCAAGCACTCGTACTCCGGCCTCTGACCGGCTGCCCCCGCCGGGGGCTCAGCGGGGCTCAGCCGCGGGCGTCGCCCGGGAGGTCGCCGTCGGGCTGCTGCGGCTGGTCGTCGCGCCGGGGAGGCGCGCCGTCGTCCGGCCGCCCCTGGGCCTCGCGCTCGCGGCGGAGGCGCTCCTGCTCGAGACGCCAGAGGAACTCCGGGTCGTCGTCGGGTGCCACCGGGCCGCCGCGGCGCGGTCCGGGCCGGCCGGACGGGCCCGCTCCGGTGCTCCCGCCGCCCGCGCGCCGCGCGCGCTGGGACCGGCGGACGAGGATCCACGCGACCGGACCCACGAAGGGGACGAGCGCCACCAGCACCCACGGCAGCCGCGGGACCCCGAGGCGGTCCTCGTCGTCGCTCGAGACGATGTCGGCGACGGCGTACACCGTCAGTCCGATCATCGCGAGGAGGAGCAGCGCGCGGGCCATGCGCCCCACCCTAACCAGCGCGGCGCCGGGGTACCGAGCCGGGCGGTCCGTCCCTGCCGCGGCCTACGCTGGGCGGGTGCCCGTGGTGACGTACTCCCTGCTCCGCCTCGCCCTGTTCGTGGTCTGCCTGGCCGGCCTCGTGCTCGCCGGGACGGGCTGGCTGCTCGGTGTGGTGCTCGCCGCGGTGCTCGCGGCGCTGCTGTCGTACCTGCTGCTCGCCGGCCCGCGCGACCGTGCGGCGCTCTGGCTGCAGGCCCGCTCGGAGGCGCGCGGCGACCGGCCGCGCCTGTCGCGCCGGGCCACGGAGGACGCCGCCGCCGAGGACGCGGCCGTCGACGCGGCGACCGACGGGCCCGCCGCGCCCGCCGGGCCCGACTCGCCCCGCCCGGACGGCCCGACCCCGGGCCGCCTGTTCTGACCGGCGTCAGAGCGCTGTTCTGACCGGCGTCAGAGTGCCAGGCCGAGCCCCAGCAGCACGCCGAACGCGAGCTCGTACATCCCGGTCCCGGCGAGCACCGGCACCAGCGCGATCCCGCGGGCGCCGACCAGCACCGTGAACGCGAGCAGCCCGGCCGGCAGCGCCAGCAGCATGACGAGCAGCGCCCACGGGTTCGCCAGGGCGCAGGCGACGCCGAGCAGGACGGGCAGCACCACCATGACGGCGTAGGCCACGCGGGCGCGCCGCTCCCCGATCCGCACGGCGAGCGTGCGCTTGCCGACCAGGGCGTCCGTGGGGACGTCCCGCAGGTTGTTGACCATGAGCAGCGCGCACGCGATCAGCCCGACGGCGACCGCCCCCACCCAGGCGGGCCAGGTGAGCCGCCCGGCCTGGGTGTACGTGGTGCCGAGCACCGCGACGAGCCCGAAGAACAGGAACACGCCGACCTCGCCGAGGCCCAGGTACCCGTACGGCCGCCGCCCGCCGGTGTAGAACCACGCCGCCAGGACGCACAGCGCGCCGACCGCGAGCAGCCACCACTGCCCGGACAGGGCGACCAGGGCGAGGCCCAGCACCCCCGCCACGCCGAACGCGGCGAAGGCCGCCCCGCGCACCGCCCGCGGCCGTGCGGCACCGCTGGCCGTGAGCCGCATCGGGCCGACCCGCTCGGTGTCGGTCCCGCGCACCCCGTCGGAGTAGTCGTTCGCGTAGTTCACGCCGACCTGCAGGGCCAGGGCCACCCCCGCGGCGAGCAGGGCCCGGCCGAGGTGCGGCGCGTCGACCTGCGCGGCGGCGCCGGTGCCGACCAGCACGGGCGCCACGGCGGCGGGCAGGGTGCGCGGGCGGGCGCCGGCGATCCACTCGGACGAGGTGGCCATGGTGCTCCTGGGGTCGGGGTGCGGGCGGGTCGGGTGCGGCGGGCGGGAGCCGGGTGCGACCGTACCTCGCCGGCCCGCTCAGGCCGGTGGCGGGGCCGCGCGGGCGAGGGAGCGACCCGCCAGGTCGGCGGCCGCCCTCCGGTCGGGCTTGCCCGGCCCGCGCAGCGGCAGGGCGTCGACCAGGACGAGGTGCCGGGGCGCGGCGGGCGCGGTGAGCCGCTCGGTCACGGCGCGGCGCAGCGGGGCGAGCTCCGGCACCGGCGCGGCGGGGTCCGGGACGACGACGGCGACGAGCGCCTGCCCCCACTCGGCGTCGGGGACGCCGACGACCAGCACCTCGACGACGCCCTCCTGCGTCGCGAGCACCCGCTCGACCGCGGCGGGCGCGACCTTCACGCCCCCGGTGACCAGGACGTCGTCCGCCCGGCCGAGCACCTCGAGGCGCGCGGGGCCGTCGCCGGTCGGGGCGGCCCACCGGCCGAGGTCGCTGGTGCGCAGCCACCGGACGCCGTCGCGCCGCTCGAACAGCTCCGCATCCAGGTCGGGCCGTCCGCGGTAGCCCGCGGCGAGCACGGGCCCGGCCAGCCGGATCCGGCCGTCGTCCTCCAGCGCGACGGAGACGCCCTCGAGCGGCTCGCCGTCGTACACGCAGCCGCCGCAGGTCTCCGACATGCCGTACGTGGTGACGACCCGGGCGCCCGCGTCACGGGCGCGACCGACGAGACCGGGCGGGCTCGCCGCGCCGCCCAGCAGCACCGCGTCGTAGGAGGCCAGCGCCGCCCGGCCCTCGGCGTCGGCGAGCAGGCGGTGCACCTGCGTGGGCACCAGCGACGTGTAGCGGCGGGTCGGGCCCGGCAGCGCGCGGGTGGCCGCCGCGAAGGCGTCCGGGCGGAACGGCCCGCCGAGCACGGCGGGCTCGGTGCCGGCGACCAGCGACCGGACGAGCACCTGCAGCCCGGCGACGTGCGCGGGCGGCAGCGGCAGCAGCCACCGGCCCGGGCCGCCGAGCCGGCGGTGCGTCGCCTCCGCGGACGCCCGCAGCGCCGCGGCGGTCAGCATCACCTCGCGGGGCGCCCCGGTCGACCCGGAGGTCCGCACGAGCAGCGCGACGTCGTCGGGCACGGTGCCGCCGTCCCCGTCCGGCGCGGCGTCCTCGACGGGCAGCACCGCCGGGCCCGTCCCGTCGAGCGCGCCGGCGAGCGCCTCGCGCAGCGCGGGGACCCCGGCGGCGGTGGCGGTCACGGCGCGGACGGGTCGGCTCACCCGGCCAGGGTAGGTCCGCCCGTAGAGTGTCGCGGAACGCACGACGGCGGCACGGAGGTCCGGAAGAGATGGTCCACACCACGACGCGGCGGCTGCGGCGCGCAGGCGCGCTGGCGGTCGCGGCGACGCTGCTCGTCGCCGGGTGCTCCCAGCAGGAGGCGCCCGCGCCCGAGGCCACCACGGTGGCGCCGGTGCTCGACCCGCACAAGACGGCGGCGCCCGAGCCCGTCGTGCCCGCCACCTGGCCGCTCACCGGCGTGGCCGGGGAGATCGCGAACCGCCCGGCGCTCGCGGTGAAGGTCGAGAACACGGCGACCGCCCGCCCGCAGTCGGGGCTCCAGCAGGCCGACGTGGTCTGGGAGACGATCGTCGAGTTCGACGTCTCGCGCCTGGTCGCGGTGTTCCACTCGCAGATCCCCTCGGAGATCGGCCCGATCCGCTCGGTGCGCCCGATGGACCCGGACATCGTGGCCCCGCTCAACGGCCTGCTGACGTTCTCCGGCGGCCAGCCCGGCATCCTCGCCCTCGTGGACGCCAGCCCCGTGCAGCCGATCAGCCACGACGCCGGCGCCGCGGGCCTGTACCGCGTCAGCAGCCGCAGCGCGCCGCACAACGTCTACGGCGACCCGAACGCCCTGTGGGCGCAGGCCGACGCCAACCACCAGAACAGCCCGGGGCAGCAGTTCGACTTCGCCCGCACGCCGGAGCGCGCGACGGCGGTCACCGACGGCACCCCGGCGACGACTCTGGCCTTCGACCTGTCCAGCCAGTCGAAGCCGTCCTGGACGTGGAACGGCACCGTCTGGGAGCGCTCGGAGGGGACCACCCCGGCGACCGACGCGACCGGCGCGCGCCTCACGGCGACCAACGTCGTCTCCATCGTGGCGGACCACCCGGGCACCGGGTTCGGCGCGCAGAACGGCGCGACGGTGCCGACGTACGTGCTCGGCGGCGGCTCCGGCGAGGGCACGCTGGCCACGGGCGGCAGGACGGTCGCGGTCCGCTGGCAGAAGGAGTCGCGCGACGCGCCCCTGGTGCTGACGACCGCGGACGGGAAGACCGCGGAGCTCGCCCCGGGCAACACCTGGGTGGAGCTGGTGCCGAACGGCTCCGGGTCGCTGACCGTCTCCTGACGGCCCCGGCGCCCCGGCGCCCCGGCATCAGTAGGCGTACGGGAACCGGCTCCAGTCGGGGTCGCGGCGCTCCAGGAACGCGTCGCGGCCCTCGACGGCCTCGTCGGTCATGTACGCGAGCCGGGTCGCCTCGCCCGCGAAGACCTGCTGCCCGGCGAGGCCGTCGTCCGCGAGGTTGAACGCGAACTTCAGCATCCGCACCGCCTGCGGGGACTTCGTGGCGATGATCCGCGCGTACTCCAGCGCGGCGTCCTCGAGGTGCTCGTGGTCGACCACGTCGTTGACGGCGCCCCAGGCGTAGGCCTGCTCCGCGGAGTACTCGCGGGCGAGGAAGAAGATCTCCCGGGCGCGCTTCTGGCCCACCTGGCGGGCGAGCAGGGCGGAGCCGTACCCGCCGTCGAACGAGCCCACGTTCGCGTCGGTCTGCATGAACCGCGCGTGCTGCCGGGAGGCGATCGTCAGGTCGGCCACGACGTGCAGCGAGTGGCCGCCGCCGGCGGCCCAGCCGTTCACCACGGCCACGACGACCTTCGGCATCGTGCGGATGAGGCGCTGCACCTCGAGGATGTGCAGCCGCCCGGCGCGCGCGGGGTCGATGTGGTCGGCCGTCGCCGCGTCGGGGGAGTCGGTGTAGCGGTAGCCGTCGCGCCCGCGGATGCGCTGGTCGCCGCCCGAGCAGAACGCGTACCCGCCGTCCTTGGGGCTGGGCCCGTTGCCGGTGAGCAGCACCGTCCCCACGTCCGACGTCATGCGCGCGTGGTCGAGCACCCGGTACAGCTCGTCGACGGTGTGCGGCCGGAACGCGTTGCGGACCTCGGGCCGGTCGAACGCCACGCGCACGACGGGCAGGTCGCGCACGGTGCCGTCCGCCGCCCGGGCGACCCCGCGGTGGTACGTCAGGTCGGTGAGCTCGCCGACGCCGGTGACGGTCCGCCACCGGGAGGGGTCGAAGGTGTCGGAGACGCGCGGGGGCACCGGCGGCGCAGCGGGGCGGGTGGGCTCGGTCACCCGCCCAGCGTAGGGCGCCCGGCACTCTGGTACGGTCGTACCAGAAAGGTGGGCGCGGGACGGCGGACGAGGCCACCCGGCGCGCCCGCCGCGAAGGGTGCGTGCCGCATGGCGTGGGTCGTCCTGGTCCTGTCCGGGCTGCTCGAGGCCGGCTGGGCCCTCAGCCTCAAGGCGTCCGACGGCTTCAGCAGGCTCTGGCCCAGCGTCGCGTTCGTGGTGCTCGCCGTCGCGTCGTTCGCCGGCCTGAGCTGGGCGCTGCGTGAGCTGCCCGTCGGCGCGGCGTACGCGGTCTGGGTCGGCGTGGGTGCGGCCACCACCGCGATCCTCGCCGTCGTCCTGCTGGACGAGCCGCTCTCGGTGCTCAAGGTGGTGTCGCTGGTGCTCATCGTCGCCGGCGTCATCGGGCTGAACCTGTCGGGCGGGCACGGGTGACGACCGCCGCCCGCCCGGCCGGCACGGCCAAGGGGGAGCGCCGCCGCGAGCAGCTCGCCCGCGCGGCGGCCGACCTGGTGCGCGAGCAGGGGCCGGCCGCGCTCAGCCACCGGGCGGTGGCGGCCCGGGCGGGGCTCCCGCTCGCCGCCACCACGTACTACTACCGCGGTCTCGACGACCTGGCGGCCGCGGCCGGCAGCGCGCTGGTGACGGACTGGGTCGCCCACGCGGACGGCGTGCTGCGGCGCGTGCGGTCCGCTCCGGCGCCCGACCCCGTCGCCGCGGTGGTGGAGGCGGTGCTGCCGCCCGGCGACGACGCCGCCGTCCGCGCGCACTACGAGCAGCTCCTCGCGGCCGCTCGGGTGCCGGCGCTCGCGGCGGCGATCGGTGCCGGCCGCGCCCGGCTCGACGCGGTGCTGGAGCGGCTGCTCGACGCGCTCGGGCTGGGCGACGTGGCCGCGGCGACCGCCCTCGCGGTGGTGGACGGCGCCGTGGTCGCCGCCGCGAGCGAGGGCCGCCCGGTCCGGGAGACGGCCCGCGCCCTGCTGGCGGGAGCGCTGCCCGGAGGTGCGCCGGCGCCCCGTGGCGCGGGCGCCGACGCCGTACGCTGAGGCGCGTGCACGTCTACGCGATCCCGCTGCGCACGCGCTTCCGCCGGATCACGGTGCGCGAGGGCGTCCTGCTGCGCGGCGACGCCGGGTGGGGCGAGTTCAGCCCGTTCTGGGACTACGACGCCGCCGAGTCCGCGGCGTGGTGGCGGGCGGCGCGCGAGGGCGCGGACCGGGGCTGGCCGGAGCCCGTCCGCGACCGGGTGCCCGTCAACGTGACCGTCCCGGCCGTCGGGCCGGACGCCGCGCGACGGATCGTGCTCGCCTCCGGCGGCTGCACCACCGCCAAGGTGAAGGTCGCCGAACCCGGCCAGGGCGCCGCCGAGGAGGCCGACCGGCTCGCCGCCGTCCGCGAGGCGCTCGGCCCCCGCGGGTCCATCCGGGTCGACGCGAACGCCGCCTGGGACGTCGAGACCGCCGTCGACCGGCTCGCGCTGCTGGACCGCGCCGCCCGGGGGCTCGAGTACGCCGAGCAGCCCGTCGCATCGGTCGACGACCTCGCGCGCGTCCGCCGGGCGACGCACGTGCCCATCGCCGCGGACGAGTCCATCCGCCGGGCCGAGGACCCGCTGGCGGTGGTGCGGGCCGAGGCCGCCGACGTCGTGGTGCTCAAGGTGCAGCCCCTCGGCGGGGTGCGCGCCTGCCTCGAGCTCGCCGAGCGCGTCGGGCTGCCGGTGGTCGTGTCCTCCGCGCTCGAGTCCTCCGTGGGCCTGGCCGCCGGGGTCGCGCTGGCGGCCGCGCTGCCGGAGCTGCCGTTCGCCTGCGGGCTGGCGACCGCGCAGCTGCTGACCGCCGACGTGGCCGCGCCGCCGCTGCTGCCCGTCGACGGCGCGCTGCGCGTCGCGGACGCCCTCGCCGTGGCCCCCGACCCCGAGCGGCTCGCCGCGACGGCCGCCGACGCCGCGACGGCGCAGCGGTGGGCGGACCGGGTCGCGGCGGTGCGGGCGGTGGCCGCGTGACCGGGGAGGCCGCCGCGACCGGCC